>DAOUUD010000027.1 GCA_030668345.1 Candidatus Cloacimonadota bacterium
CTTCCGAAGGTGGTTGGGATTTCTTAATATTCTATGTGGATAATATTGAAATGGGCTCCTGGAGTGGTAATATTGCCTGGAGTCAGGAAACATACACGATCACTGCTGGAGAACATACCCTTAAATGGGAATATGATAAAGATGGTTCAATAAGCAATGGAAGTGACTGTGGCTGGATAGATTATATCATCTTCCCGCCGATAGAGATTGTACCTATGGGTATTGTATCCGGTGTTGTAAGCGATTTATCTACAGGTCTACCTATTGAAAATGCCGATATTGAAGGTTTGGCTATCAGTGGTCCCGATGGTTCTTACAGCTTTGAAATACTGGCGGGAACGTATGATCTAACCTGTACAGCCGATGGATATTATGATCTCATCGTTGAAGATGTGATGGTATCTGTAAATCAGACCACAACAGTTGACTTTGCTCTGGAAGCTTTAGCTATGCCGGAAGGACTGAGTTGTATTGTATTTGATTATAATGATGTGGAACTTACCTGGGATGTACCCGAAACTACCGCAGACGTTCCCGAAATAAGCCGGACAAAATCTGCTACCCGCAGTACAGCGAACACAAACAGATTTAAGAATTCGGCATTAGATAATACTCGCGATCTTACCGGTTACAAGGTATATCGGGATGGCATGGAGATAGCCGAGATCACAGATCCTACGATACTCACCTATACCGATCTTGCACTTGCCGCTGGAGATTATGATTACTACATTACTGCAATTTACGATATAGGAGAATCACTGCCTTCTAATGTTGAACCAGTTACCATTACTCTTCCTGCTCCTCAAAATCCACAGGCTGTAACTCAGGGAGCAGATATCTTTGTAAGCTGGGATGTGCCTGCAAATAGAGCACTTTCCCATTACAAAGTATATTGTAATCTGGTTGTGATAGCAGATGACGTTTTGGAAACTTCCTATCTTGATCCTGATGTTCCGAACGGTACTTACACCTATAATATCAGAGCGATCTATAGCGGTGGTTATCAGTCTGCACTATCAACAGATGCTGTTATCGAACACGTACAGACAAATGCCGATGGGATCATTATTCCTGTGAAAACAGAGCTCAGCGGCAACTACCCGAATCCGTTTAACCCAACCACAACGATAAAGTTTGGCTTGAAAGAAGACAGCAATGTAAGCATCAAGGTTTATAACATCAAAGGCTCTGTAGTAAGAACACTTGTAGATGGTGAAATGAACGCAGCTTATCATGAAGTTGTGTGGGATGGTAAAGATAACGCTGGCAGAACCACATCCAGCGGACTCTATTTCTACAAGATGGTTTCAGAAGGTAACAGCGGCAGATATACTTCTACCAAGAAAATGATTCTTCTAAAATAAATGAAAAGACTGAGTTGGGGGTATGAAAATGCCTCCAACTTTTTAAATCCGGGAGGAAAAATGAAAAAGACTCTGATCTTAATGATCTTCTTAATAGCAGTTGGTTCTCTATTAGCAGAGACATTGTTGCATACATATCAATTTGAAATGCCTGAGATGGTAACGAAAGAAAATTATATCGAAATATTATATGAGAATTGTTATAACATGGGCGAAGAAGGAAACCCTTTATTACCTTATTTCAGTACAAATATTTTACTTCCCCAGGGGCAGGAAATTGAAAATGTACGAATTCTGACAGAAGAATATTATTCTATAATTGATAATATAACAATCCAACCTGCCAGTAAAAAGTTTCCAATATATCAGAAAGCAGAAAATTATCAAATCGTACCAAATGAGGCTATTTATAACTCTTCTAATCTGTTTCCTGATAATATGATCGATCATGTGAACACACAATATCTGGCGGGTCATTCGATCGGTTCTTTTTTAATTTGTCCTGTTGCTTATTGGCCTGCTGCGAAAGAAGCAAAATTCTTAAAAGAAATCGAATTTGAAATAACTACCAGGCAATCAGAACGAATCGAAGTATTAGAACAATTCTTGCATGATTCCAAAATTATAAATCAAAGAATTACAAAGATAGTGGAAAATTCCGAAGTTCTTTCTACATACAATTATCAGTTGAATCGTGATGAAGAATACGATATCCTGTTAATTACAAATAATGCTCTCCTGCCTGCATTTCAGGATTATATTGATTTTAAAGTTTCTACCGGCTATTTTGTAGAAGCAGTTACTACCGAAGATATCTATACAAATTATACAGGACAGGATAACCAGGAAAAGATAAGGAACTGCATTATTGATTATTATCTAAATTTTGGGATTACTTTTATTATTCTGGGTGGAGATTCGGTACCAAATATTCCGGCTCAGGATATTATTCCTCACCGTGGTTTATCTGCGCTCGACGATAACAATATTCCTGCAGATATGTATTATGCCTGTCTGGATCGAGGTCCGGGAGGTGGTACTGGCCCCGATTGGAACAATGATGGAGATAATCAATGGGGAGAAGCGGGAGAATATGACCTGTATTCCGAGGTTGGAATTGGCAGAATATGTGTTGATGATGCTGTTGAGATCCAGAATTTTACTAATAAACTCACCATGTATCAGGATAGTCCGGTGATCGATGATACTGAGAAAGCATTGATGATAGGTGAGGAGTTGAATAATAGTCCCTGGACATTCGGTGGAGATTATAAGGACGAGATTCTCTTTGGAAGTTCTAATCACGGTTTTACAACAGTTGGAATTTCAGCTAATTTTTCAGTTTCCACACTTTATGACAGAGATATGACGTGGGATAAATACGATGTTTATGACCAATTCAATATTACAGGTATTAACCTGCTAAATCATCTCGGTCATTCAAGTCCAACCTATAATATGAAAATGTATAACAGTGACATTACCACTTCCAATTTAACCAACGATGGTATTACTCGCGGATTTGTAATTGGATATTCTCAGGGATGCTATAACGGTTCATTCGATAACTGGCATTGGAGCGCTGGCTATGGTGAGGATTGTTTTGCAGAAAAAATAACGACCCTGGAAACCGGGGAAGTTGCCTGCATTGCAAATTCAAGATATTGATGGTATGTTCCCGTAAATACAAACATCACGTCACAATATCTGGATAGACAGTTTTACGATGCCATTTTTGGTGAGGATATAACCCAGATCGGATTTGTCAACAGTGATTCTAAGGAAGATAATGCTTCATATTTCTCTTATGATGAGTATATGCGTTGGACAGTCTACGAAGAGAATCTATTCGGTGATCCATCCATGGATATCTGGACGGCTGCACCGGTTGATATTGTGGCATCATATCTACCGAGTTTATTGCTGGGAACAGAAGAAATGGTAATTCAAACAGACACCCCTTTTGCACGGGTTGGTTTAATGCAGAATGGTGAGTTGATAGGTAGAGGAGTAGCTGATGAATTTGGAAGCCTGACCATTGACCTGCTGGAACCCATTACCACTACGGAATCAATAGAGCTATCCATAATAGGACATAACAAGAACCGCTTAACCGATATGATCTTAATAATAGCAGACCAACCTTATGTGATCTATGAATCTCATCAGATCAACGATGCAGCAGGTAATGGCAATGAATTGGCAGATTTTGGTGAAAGCATTCTATTGGATGTAACCTTGAATAATATTGGGAATATGCCGGCAAACGATGTTGTAGCATTGTTAACTTCCGAAGATGAATTCATCACTATTACAGATGATTCTGAGAATTACAACACGATCAATGCTCAAAGCACAGCAATTCAAACAGATGCATTTGCCTTTGATATTGCAGGAAACATACCCGATCAACATGAAATTGCCTTTGTCCTCGAAATTACGGGAACAGGAAGAGATACCTGGTATTCCGATTTCAGCATTATTGCAAACGCTCCGCACATTGTGTATGAAGAGATCATTATAGATGACTCTGCAGGGAATGATAACGGAATGATCGATCCCGGTGAAACAGTTGCACTGCTGATCCCCACTGTTAATCAGGGGCATATAATTTCCCCGGAAGCTACGGCTGTCCTTAATAGTACAAATCAACTTGTTACAATAACAAATAACTCTGTATTTCTTGGCGAGATCGCAGTTGGTGATACGGAATACGCCATGTATGAGCTTGTTGCTGATGCATCGATTGCCGAAGGTACTCCAGTTACATTAAATTATGAAGTCACAGCAGGAGATTATTTATTCGAATATGCAATTGTTGTTTCTGTTGGTTTGCTGCTGGAAGATTTTGAAACCGGTGATTTCTCCAGTTTTTCCTGGGAATTCAGTGGTAATGCGGATTGGACCATAGATTCGTCTGATCCGTATGAAGGTTCATTCTGCGGTAGATCAGGAACAATTGATCATAATCAGACCTCTTCCTTACTTCTTACACTCGATGTTATGTGTGATAGTGAAATAAGTTTCTATCGTAAAACTTCCTGTGAAGATGTAGGTAGTGTAACAGGAAATTATTATGACTATCTGGTTTTCTTCATAGATGACGTAGAAATGGATAAATGGGCTGGAGAAACTCCCTGGGGAGAAGTGATCTTTGATGTTACTGCCGGAGAGCACACACTTGAATGGATGTACCATAAGGATGTAGGTATGGTTAGTGGAGCAGATTGCGTTTGGGTGGATTATATAATTCTTCCTCCTATTGCAGATCCCACACCACCGAACTTTGTTATCGATCCTCTCACTATAGAAAAAGAGATGGGAGAGAACACAATTGAAACTGAGATATTAACTCTTTCCAACGATGGCGGAGGAGTTATAAATTACGAAATCGAAATATCCGAACCTCTTGATTGGATAGCTCTGGGAACGATAAGTGGTTCACTTACTCCTGATGAATATAATGAGATCGATGTAATTTTTGATACAAATGAACTGGAACCGGGTGACTACAATTGCGATATCATTATAAACACAGAAGAGAGAGAACAATTCACAGTTCCGGTGCTCTTAACAGTTACAGCTACTGATTCCGATAACAACATAATTCCTGCAGTTACAGAATTAATAGGAAATTATCCTAATCCGTTCAACCCCGAAACGGTCATAAAATATGGTCTGAAAACAGACACAAAAGTGCTGTTGGAAATTTACAACTTACGGGGACAAAAAGTGAAAACGCTGGTAAACGATTCTCAAAGTGCTGGCTATCATCAGGCAACCTGGAATGGTAGGGATAAGACCGGGAAACAAACAGCCAGTGGAGTTTATTTCTACAAATTCAAAGCAGGGAATTACACTAAAATTAAGAAAATGATAATGATGAAATGATACAGAGACCATAAATGAAAAAAGTAATATTAATAGGATTATTCCTGATTTTTAATATCCTCCTCTTTGCAGATGGCATAGAGCAGGAAAATAACCGGTTAAAAGAGAATCCATTCCTGGGACATTGGCTCAGTTATGAAGAATCTCAGCTGCAGGTTGATCTAAGACGTGATTTCTATCCTACAGACCCGCCCATAGGACCGGTTCGTAACATTGCCGAATTTGAACCGATGGAAGGCGTTCTAATTCGTTATCCTTTCGGGATAAATCATAACCTGATCGCCGCCATGTCACAGGAAACTATAGTTACGACCATTGTGCTCAATCAACCCCAGATGAATTATGTGATCGGTTATTACAATTCAAATGGCGTGAACACTGCTAACTGCAATTTCCTGTTAGCTCCTTCGGATTCATGGTGGACAAGAGATTATGGTCCCTGGTATGTTGTTGACGGCAACAATGAGGTTGGAATTGTAAATTTTCCATACAATCGTCCACAACGTCCGAACGATAATGATATACCAATTGCAATGGCTAATTTCCTGGGTATAGACCTTTATGGAATGGATTTGATACACACAGGTGGGAATTACATGACTGATGGAATGGGCATTTCAGCATCATCTGATCTTGTTATCTCGGAAAATCCAGGTCTTACTGTTACCCAGATAGACCAATTTGTTCTTGATTACCTGGGAGTTGAAACCTATCATAAAGTGCCCGATCCCAATGGAACTTATATCGATCACATAGATTGTTGGGGAAAATTTCTGGATATTGATAAGATACTGATAAGAGAAGTTCCACCAACACATTCACAGTATGATGAGATCGAAGCAACGGTGGCTTATTTTGAAGCTCAAACTTCCTCTTATGGAACGCCTTACGAAGTTTATCGCGTAAATACACCTGGTGATCAACCTTACACAAATTCTCTGATCTTGAATAACAGGGTTTTTGTACCTATAACCGGTAATGCAACTTATGATAATGCAGCCCTGCAGGTTTATGAAGACGCAATGCCCGGCTATGAAGTTCTTGGTTTCACAGGAGATTGGTATTCTACCGATGCACTTCATTGCAGGACAAAAGGAACAGCCGATAGGAATATGCTGTATATCCGTCATATTCCGATCCTACAGGAAATACCTGCGGGAGAAGATATTGATATTGCAGCTCAGATCGTACCTTACAGCGGTGAACCACTTTATGCAGATTCACTCATTGTCAAATATAAGATAAATTACGGAAATTATAACTCACTGGTAATGCAGCCAACCGGTAACGATAATTATATTGCTTCTATCCCTGCATTAGATCCAGGATGTGAGATATTCTATTATATTCATGCTGTCGATGAATCTGGAAATAATTCGAATCACCCGATTATCGGAGAGCCTGATCCGCATACTTTTACTGTGGAAGGAAATCCTTTACCTGCTGAACTGGTGGTAGATCCTGTTTCGTTCACGCTTGAAATGTCAGCAAATGAAATAACAGTTGATATCATGGAATTAACTAACGTTGGTGGCATGTCGATGGATTACAATATCACCGGGTCAACTGAATGGCTTTCTTTGGATCCTGTTTCAGGAACTTTGCTTGCAGGTGCTTCCACAAATATTGAACTTACATTTGATACCACAGATATGACACAAGGTGAATATACTACAGATATTATTATTTCAGATAATAGGGAAGAGACGATTATACCTGTAACTTTAACAGTTACGGGAAGCAACACCGGAGAAGATCTGCTAATTAATACAACTCAGATTTTAAGCATATATCCCAATCCGTTTAATCCGTCTACAACGATTTCTTTTTTCATCGCAGAGAACGCAGAGAACGCAAAGCTTGTAATTTACAATTTAAAAGGACAAAAAGTAAAACAGCTTCTCAGCAAATCAGCAGGTCAGCTTTCAGCAGGAAAACACTCGGTTGTTTGGGATGGAAAAGATGATAACAATAAACCTGTGAGTTCCGGAATCTACTTTGCTGTTTTCGATGTAGATGATCATGGAAGTGATTATACCAGTGTGAAGAAAGTGATATTGCTGAAATAAAATTCATTCTGATAAATTAATGCCCTCATTAAATCGAGGGCATTTTTATTCAGAAAAAAAATAGTTGCATAATTATTATGATAATCAAAAAATTATTCTGAATTTAATATAACAAATTTCTAGGAGGAATAAATGCAGAAAATTCCACAGATTCAGGATGCTGAGTTAAAGGGAAAGATCGTTCTTATCAGGGTCGATCATAATGTTGTTAAGAAAGGTATAATAAAAGATCCATACCGTATCGATGCGTCCCTCGATACGATCAAATTAGTTTTAAATAATGGTGGCAAACCAATCTTGATGAGTCATGTGGGAAGACCAAAAGATAAAAAAACCGGAAGGATCGAAATATCAGAAAAAACCTCGGTTCAGCCAATTGTGCAATATTTGAACGATAAACTTGGACTTACTTTTATTACACCGGAGATACAATACTCAGGAAATACTGGTTTATCTAATTTATCATATCAGGAAGAGTTGAAAAAACTGAAGGCTGGCGAAGTTGATGGATTGTATCTTCCCAATACGCGCTGGTTTGCAGGTGAAGAAAGCAAAGATGAGAAAACAGAAACACTGGCTAAACAACTGGCAGAATTGGCAGATATTTTTGTGAATGATGCTTTTGGTTCCTGGCAGCCACATGCTTCTACATATAATATCACAAAATTCCTGCCATCATATGCCGGACTCTTAATGCAGAAAGAAATTGAAAACCTGAAAAGAGTTCTGGAACCGGTAAGACCCTTTCTGGCAGTAGTTGCCGGCTCAAAATTTGATACAAAGATCGGTCCTTTAACCGCTCTTCTGAAATCTGCAGATCACCTCATTATTGGAGGTGTAATTTATAATGCTTATCTTTGTGCGAAATACGGTTTCCGCATTAAAGGAATATCTGATGAAGACATACAGGCAGCATCCGAATTCGTTAAACTAACACAAGAATATCCAGGAAAAATTGTGGAACCCCTCTTTATTATCGAATCTGACCTGCTGGAAGAAAAAATAGAAGGAAGCTGCAAAACACACAATATCCACGATTTGAAAGCAGGAACGGAATTAAATTATGTGCTGGACGCAGCTCCACGAGCTTTTAAAGAAAAGAATCTTCAAGGAATTATTAATTTGGCAAATACCATTTTTGTGAACGCTGTAATGGGATTTACCCCACATTTTGGAGAAGGAACAATTGCAATGTATAGTTTGATAGATAAGAATAAAAAAGCTGCTAAATTATTTGGAGGAGGAGATACCCTGCAGGAATTCAAGAACCTGCTTCCAGTAATTTATAAAAAAGCATTAACTGATAATAAGTACTATTTTTTCACCGGTGGCGGTACGATATTGAAAGCTATCAAAGAGGGCTCGGCATTTGGTCTGGAACCTGTAAAAGCCTTGATGGAATAGAATTGCTCTATCCATAAGAAGCGGAGAAAAAAACAAATGCCGTCAGAATTTTCCTTAAAAGCAATTAAGATCATGAAAAACATACCCAGCGGTAAAGTGGTCACCTATGGACAGGTAGCAACTTATGCCGGAAATAACCGGGGAGCCAGGCAGGTTGTAAGGTTGCTGAGTTCTTCCTGGGAAAAGTAACAATTGCCCTTTCACCGTGTAATTAACAGCAAAGGTAAGATATCATTGCATCCCGGAGATGGTTATGAGCTTCAGAAAATGCTGCTGGAAAATGAAGGAATTCAGTTCGATGAAAATGACCATATCGACCTTTCCAGATTCGGTTGGAATATCAATATCTAAATAGTTCTTGACTCATTAAATTTACTTTTCCTATTTGGGTTATTGTATGAATCAAAAATTATTTTAAAAATAAGGAGGAAGTATGAAGAGATTTTACAAATTGTTGATCATTCCTTTAATGATTTTTTCTTTTGTGATTTTCGGATGCGAAGAAGATCCATCTGGACCTGATGAACCGGGTACAGTTGAGGGAATTGTAGCTAAAGCAAGTGGTACTGTAATAGAAGATGCAACTATAAAAATTGGTTCTAATATTTTTGCATATTCCGGTGCAGATGGAAGCTATTCTTTCCAGATAGATCCTGGTACATATACGCTTATGTGTACCGCAGAAGGTTATACTGAACATGTTTTTGAAAATGTTGAAGTTGAGTCTGAGGAGACTAGTGAAGTTAATTTTATTTTAGAGGAAATTCAACCAGAATTTGTTAATGGTGATATTTCTATAGATGTTAACTGGACAGAAAATTATATTTACATAATTCAAGGTGATGTCACTGTATTTTCTGTTATAACCATAAACCCAGGAACAATTATTAAATTTGAAGCAAATGCAAACTTATTTGTTGATAATGGAAAAATTCTTGCTTCCGGAACTGAGTTAAAACCAATCATATTTACTTCCTATATGGATGATAGTTTTGGAGGAGATACGAATGAAGATGGGAATACAACTTCCCCTTTATCCGGTGATTGGATGAATATAAATATTATAGGAGCAAATAACTCTTCTACTTTTGAATACTGTGAATACTATTATGGGGGAAGTGATGATGAAGGAACAATAATACTTGATAATAATACGCAAGTATCAGTTATGCATTGCATCATCGCTCATAACAACGGTGCTCACGGTGCATTGGATGCTGGGAAAGCAGGAAGTGGAACAATTATTCAGAACAATATTTTCTATGATAATATCATACCTTTGAAAATTAATACAAATTTTGATATTAATAATTCGAATAGTTTCCATGATCCTGATAACAATTCTGTTATTAATGAATTTAATGCGATATTCATAGGATATGATGGAACAAACAACTACATTTCTGGTACCATTGATTGGGAAGAAACTGAAGTACCTTTTGCTTTCCCATATCTTGGTATTTTTATCACTCCAGGTAACACACTTGAACTTGCAAGTGGTGTTGTTTTGAAATTTGATGGAGGTTCGATATTATACCAAGGAGACAATCTGACTAATTGGGATGCTAACGAAGTTTATTTTACCTCTTACAAAGATGATGATCACGGTGGAGACACAAATGGTGACGGACCTTCAATAGGAGTCGAAGGAGACTGGGAAGGAATATACGATGAAGGTGTTCAGCCCGGAGAATGGGAAGAGTGGGAAAATATCCTGTACGACGATATTCACTAAGATAGATGTTAAAAAAAGGGATCCTTTTTGGGTCCCTTTTTTTATGTGATTAATAAACTATTAAGAATTATTAACAGCTATTTCCAACTGATTTAAAGCTTGTATTATTAATTTTACATAAATAATCTATTGAGGAATCTCAGTTTTGGGGTTCCTCTTTTTTTAGTGTGATTTATGAGTTCTGCAAAATGGAAAATACATGTCTTTCTGAGAATGAACTTACATAGGCATTCGACGAAGAATCCGTCTGAGCCGGACAAGTTCTCATTATAAGCAGAGATCCTTCGTAAGAAAAATAGATAGAATTCCTCAGGATGACAAAGACACTCTATTTTACAGAACTCATTAATGAGATTTTTTACATTCCCTTGGAGAAAAACAGATCCAGAACCATAACTCCAAGTCCGGAGTAACTTTCCAGGTCTCCAAAAATATCTTCGAAACCTTTAATAATGGCATTAATATGATCTTTTGAAATTTTAACGAAAATGATCTTACTGAAAGGATTTTTCTCTCCGGTGAAATTAAAAAATCCCATGAACAACGGAACCTTAGAAAGCAGATTTTCCATTTGCTGGGTATCGATAATAGTAGATTCCTGGATACCGTATTCAATGAAAACTTCGGTTACATCCTGCATGATCTGTTCATCTTTCACGATCAATATCATCAACTTATCATGTCCTTTTCTGGATATCGTTGTATCTTCGGTATTAGCATTACGCAGGAATTCCTCATACAGACCGATTTTAGTGGTAGTACCCAGCATATTCTCGATAACTCCGGGTTCCTTGAAAATGTGCGACACTATTGCTAATAATTTCAGGTGTTCACTGCGTTTGTCAACCGGTCCGATGATCGTTACAAAAATGTGTGATTTTTTCTTATCTATGGAATCGAAATGAATACCCTTTTTATTCACAGCAATAGCTACTATGAACTTATTGAGTCCTTCAAGCTGGCAGTGGGGAATGGCAATACCTTTGCTGAAACCTGTGCTGCCCATCTCTTCACGTGCATTCAGTGCTGCGAAAATCTGTTCTTCCTCGATATTACGGAATTCACGACTGCGTTTCATTAATTCTGCCAGCTTATGGAGAGCATCTTTTTTATCGGTGGCTTTTAAATCAATTTCGCAACATTCCAGTTTCACTACTTCCGAAATACTCATGATCATCTCCTTTTCAGGTTCTTCTTGATGGCAAATTTGGAAAGTGGCGGACCTATTATTTCATTAAAAAATACCGACATTAATACAATATTTATCATTTTACCTATTTCGTTTTTAATTTGAGGAGATGCATTCGCAATAAAGGGTGAACCCTGAATGAACAGAACCAACACGATTGCTACTCCTGCTTGTGGTAACAGGCTTAATCCCAGATAATTCCTGATGTTCTTCTGAACTTTAAGACCTGCACCGGCAAAATATATCCCGAAATATTTACCAATACTGCGTAAAATAATGAACACACATCCTGCCAAAAGAATACCTGGCTCTTTAAAAACAGTTATACTCATTTCTGTTCCGGCTATAGCAAAAAAGACTGCATAAAGAGGTGGTGTAAGTGGTTCCAATGCAAAAAGGATTCTGACATTTTTTTTACTTAAGTTCATCATCATCATTCCCAGCGCCATATTGGCAATTAGTGGAGAAAGATTCAAGCTTATGGAAATTGAAGTAGAAAGAAAAATAAAACCCAGAGATAGTATCTTGATCTCATTCAGGTTACGCTTTTTAAAAGTTGCAAAATGGATCGCTAAACCAGAAGCTGCTCCTATAAATAATGAGATGATGATCTCTTTCATGGCATGTGTAAAGATATGGGAAAGGTGGAGTTGGGTATCTCCCAGAATGGAAGTAGTAAAAGCAAATGCCAGGGAAAACAGGATAACTGTTCCTGCGTCATCCAGTGCAACTATTCCATAAAGATAATCAACAAATTTACCTTTTGCTTTCAATTTCTCTACAATAACAACTGTAGCGGCAGGAGCTGTGGCAGCAGAGATGGCACCCAGCAAGAAGGAAACGTAATTCGAAAGCCCAAGCAGAAGCAGCCCGGCTGATACCAATATAAAGGTTAGTAGCATTTGCGCGAGAGTGAGAATAATGATCTTTTTACCGTATAATTTCAGTTTGTGAAAAGAGAACTCTCCGCCGATTATCACAGCAATAAAGGAAAGTGTTACTTCGGAAAGTACGTAAAGCATTTCCATGTTCTCTTGCCGTATCATTTTCAGTCCGGAAGTACCAATTAATATTCCAGCCAGAATATAACCGGTTATGGCAGGTAATTTGATCTTCTCGGAAAGCTGTCCCAGAAGATATCCTCCCAGAAGCAGTAAGCCTACGCTGAAGATAATATGATGAGCAAAATAATAACGAATAAGTTCTAATATTTTTATCATTTTTCTTTACCTGCCAGGAAGATAAATCTGCTTTCTGTTATAATGTCAAGCAGATAAAACATTTCAAAAAGAAATGAAAAAAACAGGTTAAAAATGATATTTTCTAGGTTTGCCGAAAGCTAAAATTAATCTTGACATTAAAAGCTGATAGACGGGATTTAGCACAGTGTGCGCCCGTGGCTCAATTGGATAGAGCATCTGACTACGGATCAGAAGGTTTGGGGTTCGAATCCCTTCGGGCGTGCCATTTTATACACTTAACCTATTGATACCTTGTATATTAGCCATCATTAAGAAAAACACATTATTTAAAACGTTGTGAGATTAGTTGTGAAAATGATA
>DAOUUD010000026.1 GCA_030668345.1 Candidatus Cloacimonadota bacterium
AGAATATCAGTTTTTTTTGTGTAATTTTCCATATATACTCCCAGTTATTTTTATACTTTGTATATATCCAAACTTTTCAGATGGAATTTCTTATGAAAGTGTTCCGATAGATGTGTCAAGAATATCCTGTTCAGTTGATTGATGTTTTCTTCTGAAATTTCAATTTCATCCAGCATATTACCAATGTGATTTATATTGGAAAACAGCTCTGCCTGTTCCCCGGAAATTTTAAATACAAGATCATCATACACCGGGCGAAAACATTTTTTACAGATAAAGCCGTGTTTCTGGGGAAAGTAAGCTATAAAATTACCTTTGTTGCCGCAGTTTATGCAGGTTGTAGAATTGAATTCAATACCGATCAATCTGAAAAGTCTAAGCAGAAAACGCCAGAAGATAGCTATTCCGTTTTTTTTAACTTGAGGAATGAATTGTAAGTATTTTAAAAATAATTCATAAAGCTTTTCTGCATCTTCCCCGGGAATGATGAGTTGACGGTAGATCTCGGCTGCAGCCTGCATCAGAACACCTGTTTTAAAATCTACTTCAAATAAATGTGCTTTGGTTAAAGCGGCAGATTTGTAAATATACCAATCCGAGCTGGGATTTTTGTATAACACCAAATCCAATTCGTTCAAAAGCTCGATAAGACCAGTGTTTTTACTCTTTTCCTTTCTTATACCTTTTGCCATTACCGGTATTATTCCCAGTTCATTAGTAAAAATATCCAGAATCATGCTGGTTTCCTTAAATGGTACTTTTCTCAGGATAATTCCTTCCAGAGTTATCTCGCGACTTTTTTCCGTCATGGCTTTATTCTACGGTTACGCTTTTTGCCAGGTTTCGTGGCTGATCTACATCCAGCCCCCGCAGGTTTGCCACGTGATAGGCAAGAAGCTGCAGCGGAATGACCGTGAGAAGTGGTTGCAGTGTATGGAGAGTTTGGGGAATATAGATCACACTTTCGCAAATATCTTTGATACTTGTATCGCCTTCAGTAGCTATTACTATTAATCGGCCGTTTCGGGCTTTTACTTCCTGCAAATTGGAAATAATCTTTTCATATATAGCATCATCGGGAGCAATAGCAATAACAGGCATATTCTCATCAATAAGAGCAATAGGACCGTGTTTCATTTCGGCAGCAGGATAGCCTTCGGCATGTATATAAGAGATCTCTTTCAATTTAAGCGCACCTTCCAAAGCTACCGGATAATTGGAACCCCTACCCAAGTATAATGCATTTTTAGAGTCTTTGATTGTTTTTGCTATTTTTTTTATTTCATCATTTTTGTCTAATATACTCTGGATTTTTTGAGGAATGAGCCTGAGTTCTTTGATGAAAGAGCTTCCAAAGGTTGGAGGAAGATTTCTCACACGTCCCAAAAGTACTCCCATCATCATCAAAATTGTGATCTGTGAGGTAAAAGCTTTTGTGGATGCAACTCCAATTTCTGTTCCGGCATGAATATAAACTCCACCATCGGTTTCCCTGGCAATTGTACTGCCCACTACGTTTGTTATACCCAGAATACGTGCACCTTTTGATTTTGCTTCCCGTAATGCTGCCAGCGTATCGGCTGTTTCACCTGATTGACTGATGGAAATAACCAATGTATTTTCAGAAATGATGGGATTTCGATAGCGATATTCACTGGCGTATTCTACGTCCACCGGTATACGGGCAGTATTTTCGATAACATATTTACCGATAAGCCCGGCATGCCAGGAAGTTCCACAGGCAATTATCTGGATCTTTTTTATGCTTCGCAGTTCTTCCCCACTCATATTTAAACCACCCAGGCGAACAGTTGAAAGATTCTCCATTAATCTGCCGCGAAAAGCATTCCCAACAGATGTGGGCTGTTCGAATATCTCTTTCAACATGAAATGTTTATACTCACCTTTATCGATAGAAGAAACATCCCAATCTACTTCAGATACCTTTGCTTCCACATATTTATTATCCAGTGTTGTAATTTCAAAATTCTTATGATTGATAACAACGATCTCATTATCTTCCAAATAGATAACTCTCTTGGTGTGGATTATTATTGCAGCAACATCGGAAGTTACGAAGAATTCATCTTTCCCAATTCCCAATATTAACGGGCTACCCCTGCGGGCTGCGATCATTTTATTTGGTTCTTCATTGTTGATTACAGCTATTCCAAAAGTCCCTTCCACCAATTGAAGAGCTTCGCGAACTGCCAGGCTGAATTCATTTCCTTTTATCAGGAAATGTTCGATCAAATGTGCTAATACTTCAGTATCGGTTTCGCTGATAAACTTATGTCCTTCAGCTTCCAGCTTTTTTTGTAATATCTTATGATTTTCAATAATTCCATTATGTACAACAGCAATTTTTCCAAAACATCCCGTATGCGGATGAGCGTTGACAGTAGTAGGCTCACCATGTGTTGCCCAGCGGGTGTGCGCTATGCCAATGTTGCCATAAGTTTCATCGGGAGAAGGAAGCGAACGTTCCAATTCTGTGATCTTTCCCGATTTCTTAAATATCTTTAATTGTTTGTTCTTATCTAAAATAGCGATGCCCGAACTGTCGTATCCCCTGTATTCCAGTCGTTTAATGCCTTCAACTATTATCGGAGTGGCGTTTCTTTTGCCTATATAACCAACTATTCCGCACATATTTCCCCCAACTTATTATTCTTCAAAAACTATTTCTTCATTCACCTTCCTGAGTGCTATGAACACAGCATAAAGTATCAGAGCGGCTGGAACGGCATACCAGAAAGGTATATTCTCTTCTGAGATCAATTGCTCCAGGAATGGAATTTTATCACCATAATTTACAAAGATAATTGCCAAACTGTTATTTAAAGTATGCGCGAATATTGCAATATAAAGACTATTCGCTTTTAGAGCCAAATATCCCATCCAGATACCAAGCATGGTTACGGGTAGCAATCGGAAAAGGTCCAGATGGAAGATGCCGAATAGAACGGCTGTTACTATGATCGCAGACCAGAAACCTTTTTTACGGAAAGCATTGAGCATATAACCCCGGAACATTGTTTCTTCGCATATTCCAGGTAGAATACCAATAACCAAAATACTGAAAAACAATCCTCTATCCTGAATAGAAACCAGATTCTTCATTGCTTCCATATAAGATTCCGAAACAGGAAAAAACAGGTTGATAAGCTGACCTAAAATAGCAGCCAGAGTGATAATCGGTATGGCAGCCAGTATTACTAAAAGAAAATTCAAAGGTTTTACAGAATTCAATCCTAAACTCTTTTTAATATCGGATTTTGAAATCCTGAGAAGTAAAATAACAGGCAGAAGAATGATAAGTAATTCGGTTTTAATAAGACCATTCATCAGATCTTTTGATTGCCAGCTACTTCCTACATAATACAATGCCAAAAGTATAACAAAGAAGAAAATGACAATAAACTGAAATGAGAAAATATCTTTTTTTCCCTTTCCCCAGAATTTCAGTGATTTCTCTTCTGCGGTTCTGAATAGAACTGTTTCATTATTGAAAAGCCTGATAGAGATTGAAACCATGATAATATCCAGAATTAATGTCGAACCAACAACAATGAGTAAATACACTATATTGTAATTGCTAAGCATAATATCTCTTATCAATAGTGAAAAATTGACAATAGGAATCAGAGCAAAACCCAGATTCAATTCAAAACCCGGAAGAAAGCTTACCATGGAAAGCATGATAGAACCAAAAATGAGAGGCATCTGGTAACTTTGGGCTTCTTTGATATTACGGGAATAGGTGGAAATTGAAAGTAAAATAGCAGAAAACAGCGTTATGAGTGGAAGCATTATCAGTAATATAAGAGCAAAATTGCCCAAAGGTAATTTCAAACCATCCACTGCCTGTCCTGCCTGACTGAAGATATGAGAAAAAGAAATGTACATACTGAACAGATTTAAAAGCACAGTTACTATAGACATTGTGATAATAGTGAGATACTTTCCCATTACAAGTTCATTTCTACGTGCTGCACTCACTAATATTGTTTCCAATGTACCACGTTCCTTTTCACCGGCTACCAGATCGGAAGCGATAACAGAAGCACCACTTATAGTAAGGATTATCAACAAATAGGGCAGGAATTTCCCCAGCGCAAAACCCATCATTTTCTCGGGTGGAGCTATGTTCTCATCTTTGATCTCCACAGCATTGAGTATCTCTACGTTTATATTGATCTTACTCAGTCTTTCTCCAACCAGCTGCTGTTCTATATCTTTAATTATATCTACTATTTTTTCATGAGCTAAAGAGCTTTTTTCGTTTGAGCGATTATAATAAACTGAAACATTAAACACCTGAAAACCGGAAGTGGAAATACTATCTTGAATATCTATAAGAGCTTGAATAGAGTTTTCTTCCAGAAGGTCAAGGAAAGATGATTTTTCGAAAATCACAACTTCTTCCATGATCTGAAAATTATCTACTTTTTTCAATTCATCTTCAATACTAACCGAAGAAACATTTTGCACGTTGTCATTAACATAAATGACCATTTCCTGTTTTTCCAGTTTCAATTCCTGACGTGACATCATCGAAGAAAAGCCTATCATTAAAAGTGGGTAAAGAATGATTGGCAGAATAAGGGAAGTTATTACTGTTCTTCTATCACGCATCAGGTCCAGGAGTTCTTTTTTATAAATGATGAGTATCTTACTGAAGTTCATTATCGGCCTCCCGGGTTTTGGTTACAAAATGTATGAAAATATCATCTAGGTCGTGCATGCCTGTTTCCTGCTTAAATTCCTCCCAGCTTCCTTCTGCCAATATCTTTCCTTCGTGTATCATTACTATGCGGTCGGCAATGCGTTCTGCTTCTCGCATAATGTGAGTGGAAAAAAGAACACATTTTCCATCCTTTTTACACTTATAAATAAAAGAGACGATGTTCTTTGCAGTAAGAATATCCAGACCTGCCGTAGGCTCATCAAATATCATCACGGGTGGATCGTGAATGATGGAACGGGCAATGGAAACTTTCTGTTTCATACCGGAAGAAAGAATATCTATCTTTTTATCGAGGAAATCGTGCATATCAAGCAGGTCTGCCAGTTCTATAATGCGGGATTTGATCTTCGCATCTTCCTCATCATAAAGTCTGGCGAAATAGGTAATGACTTCTCGGGCAGTTAAGCGGCTGTACAATCCCGTATCACCGGAAAGGAAACCAAGATTTGCCCTCACTTTCTGAGGGTTGTTTTTTAAATCGAATCCTTCCACGGTTGCTGTACCTGAAGTGGGCTGTAAAACTGTGGAGAGCATTCTCATGCAGGTTGTCTTTCCAGCTCCATTTACACCCAATAGAACAACTATCTCGCCCTTATCGGCAGTGAAGGAAAGATCATTAACTGCATAGAGTTTTTCCCCATCTTTCTGGATAAATACTTTAGTCAGGTTTTGTGCAACTATCATTAGTCCTCTTTATTCAAATATTGAGTTGTTGACATTTATAAATAAAGGTAGAGATAATATCAACTCTACCTTTAGTTTTATTTTTACGATTATACTTTGGGAATGAAATCCGTTTTATCATCGATCATGCTCACAAATTCTGCGATGATCTTAACTGCACCATCCAGGTCTTTGAAAGAAATGATCTCGTTTGGAGTGTGCATGTATCTATTGGGAATATAGATAAGACCAGTCGCAACACCGGAGCGTGTGGTCTGGATCGCATTGGCATCGGTGCCGGTTCCGTGCGGAACTGCTTCTACCTGGTAAGTAACTTTTACTTTTTCAGCTGCTTCTTTTAGAAGTTGAAAAACTTTTGGATTGATATTCGCACCCACAACCACAACCGGTCCTTTTCCCAGACTGCGTTCACCAAGCAGGTCTTTATTCATACCGGGATAATCGGTGGCATGGGTAACATCGATGGCGATACCTACGTGAGGATCAATTCCGAAAGCACTGGTTTTTGCACCACGCAATCCGATCTCTTCCTGCACAGAAGATACTGCATAAACATTGGGCACCACTTTCTTGCCTGCCAATTCTTTCAGAACCGCAGCTACTACGTACACTCCAGCTTTATTATCTGTAGCTTTGGTAGTTACCAGGTCACTACTCAACATTTCCATTCCTGGTGAGAAAGTTGCAATGTCACCGATGGTAACTTTTTTCTCTGCGGCTTTTTTATCTTTTGCTCCAATGTCGATCCAGAGGTCTTCCAGCTTGGGAGCTTTATTTCGTTCATCTTGTTTAAGAAGATGAATTGGTTTTCTACCGATAACACCACGAACAACTTTCTTACCATGATAAATATTTACACGCAATCCGGGCAGAAGATTGGTATCCACACCACCTACAGCTTTAAAACGAATGAAACCATTATCGTCGATATAATGCACCATCAAGCCGATTTCATCGGCATGACCAACCACCATGAAACGAAGCTTGCCGGTACCTTTCTTAATCGCTATCACATTGCCATGAACGTCTGTTTTTACTTCATCGGCATATTCTTTTACATAATTCCTGTAAACTTCCTGTGCCGGCTGTTCAAAACCGGATGGGCTGGGAGCCAGCACCAGGTTTTTAAAGAACTTCTTATCCATTAATTCTCCTTTAATATTTTTTATTTATTTATCAAATTAGCAATTAGTTGCTACTCCAGAGGCAAAGGGATTAACTGTTTCTTTTTTTTCTTTTTTGGGTTTATCATGAGGTATCATGCATAGAAATTTGAGAACTTTGTTCCCGGTATTTTTGTAGTTGTGTTTGAAAAATGGTTCCACAAATAGAATATCACCAGCTTTAAATGGCACTTCACCATCTTCGGTGGTAAGAACACCTTCACCTTCCACAATGAAATTTTCGTGTTCCCAACTATGCGAATGATAGGGAGTAAATCCACCGGGCTCAACTTCGAACATACGCATGGCAAAGTTAGGTGCACCATCATTTTGAGTTACAATTCTGCGGATACTGGCTTTTTTTGCTCCTTCCATAGTTACTTCTTCCAAAGGAATATCTTTATAATGCGAATGTTTCATTTTCTTCCTCCTTAAAACGTTTTCCTTTTATTTTCCATCAGTAAGTGCGTCAATAAAAAAACGCTCCCAATGTTGTTTTGGGAGCGTACAAATAAATTCTATAATTTTTCAGTTATACAGAAATAACTTCTTTTACTTCCGGAAGCTCTTCTTTGAGAACTCTTTCGATACCTGCTTTAAGTGTGAGCGTAGCCATGGGACAGTTACCACAAGCACCTTGAAGTCTTACTTCCACTACACCATCTTCGCGAATGTTAACCAGTTCACAATCTCCACCATCTGCCTGTAGAGATGGACGTACTTTATCCAGAACTTCCTGAACTTTTGCTTTATCCAACATTTAATTCCTCCCAATGATTTTTTTATTTGATACCGAAAAATAATATAAACAAAAACCGTAAAGAAAAAAGAAAAATAATTTAAATTTAATTAATCTGAATAAAAATATCTGCATTTAAAAATTCTTGACTTTAAAGCCCTCTTTTAAAGGTTGACTGTGATTGAAATTCAAAAAATACAAGGAGAATGACATGAAGAAAAA
Source organism: Candidatus Cloacimonadota bacterium (assembly GCA_030668345.1). GTDB lineage: Bacteria > Cloacimonadota > Cloacimonadia > Cloacimonadales > TCS61 > JACNIV01. The sequence continues at coordinate 7,559 of DAOUUD010000026.1, forward strand.
AGTCATCATTATGGGTGCTGCAGGACGTGATTTTCACAACTTTAATTTATACTACCGCGATAATGAAAATTATGATGTAATTGCCTTTACAGCTACACAGATTCCCGATATCGATGGAAGAAAATACCCGGCAGAATTAGCTGGAAAACTCTATCCGAACGGTATCCCCATTCATGCAGAAGAAGAGGTCATCGATCTTATCGAAAAACATGATGTTGACGAAGTTGTTTTTGCATACAGTGATATTCCCCACGAAAGAGTTATGAATATTTGTTCTTATGTGAACGCCACAGGAGCAGATTTCAAACTTATGGGATTGAATAATTCCCGTGTAAAAACAACCAAACCCCTGGTAACAATTTGCGCAACCAGAACAGGTTGTGGGAAAAGTCAGACAACTCGTAAAGTGGTAGAAGTACTCAAAGCCAAAGGATTGAAAGTTGCTTCTATCCGTCATCCTATGCCTTATGGCGACCTGGTAAAACAGAAAGTTCAGAGATTTGCTAAACTGGAAGATTTGAAGAAACACAACTGCACAATTGAAGAAATGGAAGAGTACGAACCACATATCAAGATGGGCAGTATAATTTATGCTGGTGTAGATTACGAAGCTATTGTACGTGAAGCAGAAAAAGAAGCAGACGTAATAGTATGGGATGGTGGAAATAATGATACCCCATTCTATACTTCCGATAAAGAACTCAACATCGTGGTGGTTGATCCGCACAGACCCGATCATGAAAGAACCTACTATCCCGGTGAAACCAACCTGTTGATGGCAGATGTTGTTGTAATTAATAAGATAGATTCTGCCGATCCGGAAGGTATTCAGATAGTACGCGATAACATTAGAGAATTGAATCCCGATGCAATTGTTATCGACGGTGCATCTCCGCTTTCGGTGGATGATCCCGGCATTATCAAAGACGCAAATGTGTTGGTTGTGGAAGATGGTCCCACACTCACTCATGGTGAAATGAAATACGGCGCTGGTGTGGTTGCTGCTGAGAAATACGGTGCTGCTGACCTGGTAGATCCACGTCCATACGCTGTGGGAACAATCAAAGATACATTTGAAAAATATCCTGAGATCGGAATTCTTCTACCAGCTATGGGTTATGGAGAACAACAGATCAAAGACCTGGAAACAACCATCAACAAGACCGAATGTGATGTTGTTCTGATAGCTACTCCCATCGACCTGAGAAGGATAGTGAAGATAAATAAACCTGCTGTGCAGGTGAAATATGAACTTCAGGAGATCGGACACCCCACTCTGAAAGATGTGTTGAAAGATTTTTAAAAGATAAGAAACGTAAGAGGTAAATAGAAAAAGGGCAGAATTTCTGCCCTTTTTTTATTATGGGATGATACTCTATTTTAATAGTAACATTTTCCCAACTTTCTGGTAATTACCTGCTTTCAGCTTGTAGAAATATATCCCTGAGCCAACTCGCTTATCATTAGAATCTCTACCATCCCAGATAATAGAATATTCTCCAGCTGGAAGCACTTCATTAATAAGTACTTTTACTAATTGCCATTTGATGTTGTAAATTTTAAGTGAAACCTTCGAATTCTTTTTGAGAGAATAATTAATTGTAGTAATTGGATTAAAGGGATTTGGGTAGTTTCCATATAATTCATTTACGATCTGAACATCATTTCCAGCATTTGAACCTGTATAATGGAATGTAATTTCTATAATCTCAGATTCACCCGGATCATCATAAACTGCAGAAACTCCAGCTGTGTAATATTCACAATAAGTAAGACCAAAGAAATGCCAATAAATTTCTGGGGTAGTTCCAATGGGAGTGCTCATATCATCAAGGTAAATATTGTAACCCAGGAGATCTCGAGAAGTTTCTCCCGAAAACATTATTGGTGGATCCCAAGTCAAGATAGCATAATTTTCAATAATTTCAACATTCAGGTTTTGTGGTGGATTAAATATAATAGGACTATACGTGAACTCAACCTCAACAATCTCAGATTCACCCTCATCATATAAAGCAGATACACCTGCTAAATAAGTCTGCCCCGGTATAAGATCCGTGAATTGATATTCAAATACATCAATACCAACTATAGCAACAGGAGTTACCATATCATCCAAGTAAATAATGTATCCAAGCAGATCTCGAGATGTTTCTTCAATAACTTTCGTCTTTTCTCCACCTTTAGAATCAGGGGGTATTACTGGAGGATCCCAGGTTAAGAAACCGGTTAATTCATCAACATTCAAGTTAGTGGGTGGTAGTAGTACTAGATTATTCGTATAACCAGGAGTTGGATTCATTTGACACCAATAGTTACTTCCATCTGGTTGTCTTCCAAATGAAATATCAGTAGTTTGTTCTTCGAAAACAATAGAGTCAATTATCGATGTTAAATCATCTGTATATAAACCTATTTCCTCTCCATCAACAGATAGTTTAATATCCAGATGAAGTACACCATCTTCTATATCTTCATCAGCCCAGAGAAGTAAGAACTCCCCCGGTTGAATTGTTGTGGAATCAGGTTGAGTATCAGGTATTTCCCATTTTGCCGGATCTGATAAATCATCAGTTATGTACATTCCTCCAATATTTACAGGATAAATATCTGCATTATAAATCTCTATCCAGTCATCATAATCACCCTGAGGGTCGGGTATAGTCTCAGCATTACTTGCCATGAATTCATTAATAAAAATTGTTGGAGGTATCTGCACAGGCTGAAGCTGGAAATCATATAATGAAGCAGCAGTATTATGTCCGCCTTCATAAAAATACATCTCCAGAGAAATATTATTTAGCTCATCAACTGTAACAAGCAACCAATGATGGTTATCATAAGATAAAGGAGGATAAAAAAATCCTCCGGTATCACCTCCAGCACCTGAAGTTGTTAGATAATAAATACCATCAAGATCATGCCTGTAGTAATCGTGATGATGCCCATTGAAATCAGCTACAGCTTCATAAAAGCATAAAATGTTGTGAAACTCTTGATAGCCAGCATTCCCAAATCCACCACCATGGTCATTTCGGATGATTGACACGTGATTAAATGCAAATTTGTTTTCCGGAGCTGTACTTAACCAAACATCCACAGAATCCAGTTGAGTTTCATTTATATGATAGTACATACTATCAGGATGTTGAACATTATTAATTGCTATGAATCGACTGTTGCCATAATCAAAATAGTAATCAAACTCCGGATCAATATAAAGCATATAAAATTCAAAAGAAAAATTATTATAGAATTCATGGTTTCCGGGAAGCGAATATAATGGAATTCCAGTTGTATCCATCCAATCTGAAATGCATTCGTTGTAGGCAAAGTAACCTATTTCAGAACCGTTTTCAGTTAAATCTCCACAGACAATTGCAAAAGTTGGTGGAATATTAAGTTCAGCAATTTGTAATAATATTTCAAGAAATATTTCGTTAAGAAGTTGACCATTATAGGGTTGACAATCACCCATTACAATAAAAGAAAAGGGGTAGGAAACCTGCATCTGCGAAAGCAAGCTATCAGCTTTTACATTGGAAGGTATAGCGTCACTCTTCTGTGGATTGATAATAAAAATTATAAGAATGAATAATACAATACTTAAATATTTTACCATATCTTAATTTCCTATGCAATTTATTTTTCCTGAATTAACAAAATCAACAAAATTATTAATAATGCTATTCAATTGTTTGTCAAGAATTTTTATCTCAACGTTATTTCAATAAAAAAGCTCCGTCAAAACAGGGCTTTGCTGTGCAATTGAAATTAATCTATTTTAAAAGAATCATTTTCTTAGTAGAAGTATATCTGCCGCTGTTACCTTCTGAAACCATCTTATAGAAATACAATCCACTACCAACTTGCTTACCAGCATTATTTTCCCCGTCCCAGACAACTTCATGATACGCTGCCTTCATTTCACCATCTACAAGTGTTCTTACTACGGCACCTTTGATATTGTAAATCTTAATGCTTACATCGCTGGTTTCTTTCAGAGCAAACTTGATCGTTGTAGTCGGGTTGAATGGATTCGGATAATTACCAATTAGATTAAAACAAACTTGAGATATGTTATTTTCATCAGCTGATGTAAAAATATTAGGAGCTTCGGGAGTTGGATTAATCATAAATACCCAGTTATCGGTTCCATCAGGATATCTACCAAAAGAGATATCTGCCTCTTGAGGACCAAAGCTTAATGTATCAAGTGGAACAATGCCATCGATTTCGTATAAACCGATAAATTCACCATCTGCACTAAGTCTAAAATTAGTGTGCAATGCTCCCTGTACTTCATTATCATCTGTCCAGACTAAAAGGAAGCCATTTGCAGGAATTTCCACATCTGGAAATTGCCATTTGTCTGGAATCGTGGGATTATCTGTAAGGAAAAGACCCTCCATATTGACTGCTCCCGGATTTGAATTATAAATTTCAACCCAGTCATCATATTCGCCAAATTCATCACAAATAGTTGTTTCGTTATCTGCCATAAATTCGTTAATGAATAAGCCGGTAGTTCTATCACGTATATTTAACTCCATCAATTGACTGATAATACTTTCTCTTCTGGCAGTGATATAAGATTTTATCCCAAAAATTGTAACATTTCCAACAATTAAATCTTCGTTAATATTAACTTCAAAATCCTCGTTCGAATACATCTTTAAACTGTCAGCATAAACTGCGGGTCTTATTAAATCTGCAAGGGTATCGACTCTGGCAAAAAGCTCCTCTTCAATTATAACATTATCTATGATGTATTGGTAATCCATTTCATATATTTCGCAGTAATTGGGAATTTGAAACATCCCTTCAACTAAAGGTCTGTATCCCCCTTCATAGGTCCAGTAGATTGATAAATTTATTATCTCTGATGGAGACATTCCCAACGAATAATTTCCAAAAGACAGGTTCAAATCCCAGGGAATATGCAAGAACTTATCTGTGTCAGTACGGTGATATACATAATAATTATGTCCTTTACAAATATAACTATCCAAATTAACAAAGAAGTTATTCAATGCAGAAAAGAAAAGAAAATTATGAGAGTGGAAAACTGTTTCGAGAGAATCTTGTAACTCTTCAATATTTGTGTTATTTAAGATATCAATAAAATGAATCAAATCTGACCAGTCATTAATTTCTTCATTTGTCTTAAGTTCATAATGTAAATAATATGGTTCAGGATCTGCACCCAACCATTCCAATGAACCAGAAGGGTCTCCTTTAAACAAATTACCATCCTCATCAGAACCAAAATTCTTCTCAACAAATCTCTGATCAATTTGCTCAGCATTTGTATATAAACCCCAATAATCTGCGTTAATAAATAATTTGATAAAGTTGGCTCTGGAACTTGGAATATATTCATTTATAGCTTCATACATTAATTTTTCGCGTAAAAAGCTTGGATCCAAATATCCATTACTTAAACTTAATTTAGATATCCCATAAAATTCCTGGTCTTCAATATATTCATTAAACTTAATTTTGAAGGGTTTTTTATCGGATGGGTAAGCAGCCATTGAGGCATTACCTTTAAACCTTACTCCAACACTGTCATATATCTCACTGTCGAATTCAAATGTTGCAGGAATATATTCGTTCAATCCATTACAATAATTTTCCAGCATCTGTTCCCAAAAATCTCCCTGAGTGAAAGTGAGATAAAACTCATGAACCTGAGTGTCATCGAAAACAATATCTGAAATATCAGAATAAAGTTTATTCATGAAACCACAAATTA
>DAOUUD010000148.1 GCA_030668345.1 Candidatus Cloacimonadota bacterium
AAATGCGTTCAAAGAAGCATCTGCGGGTGAATATGTGGTACTTTCTCCTGCCTGTACAAGTTATGATATGTTCAAAAATTTTGAAGAACGCGGAAATAGATTTAAAGAGATAATTTTGAAATTGAAAAATGAAAGCTAAAACTTATATTGCCGGATACGATTATTACATTCTTTTTGTGTACATGTTGCTCATGTTCATCGGGCTGTATATGCAGTTGAATATAAGTTCCATACGAACTTCCATGTCTTTCTTTTACAAGCAGTTCATCTGGTTCGGACTTTCTATTATCTCGTTGTGGTTTGCTTTTAAAGTAGTTAAATTAGAAAAAATCCGTCCTTACATTTTCATGTTTCTTATCATTACTATCCTGCTTCTAATTGCAGTATTGATCTTCGGTGAAAACGTAAAGGGAGCTGTCAGAAGCTTTCGTATCTGGAAAATATATATTCAACCCAGCTTGATAGCGCGAATTGTGCTTATTCTATATTTTGCTCACTTTCTGGATAAGAAACAGAAATATATTGATGATACCAGACCCAAAGGATTTCTCAGGCATTTTAATGCTCTAATAATAATGACATTAATTGTATTTTTACTCATCCTGGCAGAAAAGCATTTCAGTCCGCTTATTATTTCCAGTTTCACACTTATTTCATTGTTACTATTGGCAAAGATCCGGTTTTCTACCATACTTCTGATAATATGTATTTCCTTAATTGCTTTAATGATCGTTTTGAAACTTGGTCCCAGATATCGTGGTGAACGGATGCAGATCTATACAAAATATTCTTTATTCCATAAAGCAATCAACAAAGAAATTGAATATAAAGGCACAAATGATTACCAGATAAGAGAAAGCCTGCTCTCTTTGACCGGTGGAAGATTATTTGGTACTACTCCCAAAAAGGGAACCGGAAAACACTATTTCCTACCCGAAGCAAAAACAGATTATATCTATTCAATTATCGGAGAGGAGTTCGGGTTTCTGGGCGCATTATTTGTTCTGGGCTTGTATGTATTCCTTTTTGCCAGAGCGATTATTAATTCATACAAGAAGGACATGTTCTTAAAGTTGGCTGGAATTGGACTGGGAATGAACATCTTCTTTAATGCTATGGTTAACATAGGAGTATCATTAGCAGCAATTCCTTCCACTGGAGTTACATTACCATTCATAAGTTATGGTGGTACTTCGCTATTGATAAATTCTTTCACTGTAGGGCTTTTATTAAATATCAGTGCAAACAGACAAAGGTTTTAAATGAAGAACTTAAAAAAGAAAGTCATTATCGCAGCCGGAGGAACCGGCGGGCATATTATTCCTGCTATCTCCATTGCCGAAGAACTTATCAAAAATAATGTTGATGTTCTATTTGTGGGAAACAAAAACAGTATGGAACAAGAACTCACAGCTAAAAGAGAAATTGCTTTCAAGAGTATTAATGTTCAAAAATTCTACAGGAAGATAACACTTACGCATCTTAAATTTCCCTTTAAGCTAATAAAAAGCATACTTGATTCAGTAAAAATAATTCGGGATTTCCAACCTGATGCTTTCATTGGAACAGGAGGATTTGTAAGTGGACCTGTGGGATATGCTGCACATTTGAAGAAAGTTCCTATCTTTCTGCAAGAACAGAACAGCTATCCCGGAGCAACCACCAGGATTTTAAGCAGATATGCCGAAAAAATATTCCTGGGTGCAAAAGGAGCTGAAAAATATCTTCCCAAAAAGAAAGTGATCTTCTCTGGAAATCCGGTAAATAGCAAGATAATAGGAGAAAAAGAAAAGATCGATTTTGCAGAATTCGGTTTAAAAGAAAATACTAAAAAGCTCTTTTTAACGGGTGGCAGCCAGGGTTCGGTTGTTTTGAATAAAACTTTTTCGCCAATTGTAGATGAGCTTCTGGAAAATGGAATTGAAATCATCTGGCAGATCGGAAAATTTAGTTTCAACGAATTCTACCCAAAGATTCAAAATAAAAAAGGTATTTATAGTTTCGATTTTACAGATGAGATTGGAAAGGTATATAATTCGGTAGATTTTGTAATAGCACGTGCAGGTGCCATATCTCTGGCAGAACTCGAAACAAAAAAACTTCCTTCGATTCTGATTCCTCTTCCCTCTGCTGCTGGGAATCATCAATATTATAATGCAATGGAATTGCAGGATAAAGGTGTTGCTATAGTTCTGGAGCAGAAAGAACTTACAGCAGAATTATTGAAATCTGTGATATATAAAATGCAGAATAATTTCAAAGATATGCATGAAAAGTTTAAACAAACTCATCACCGGGAAGCTGTAAAAACAATTACACATTATATCATAAGAAATTTGAATAGATAGGAGCATATATGCTGGGAAGAACAAAGAAGATACATTTTGTGGGAATCGGGGGAATTGGTATGAGCGGCATTGCCGAGCTGCTGATGAATCAGGGTTTTGAAGTAACCGGCTCCGATCTTGTCTGTACCGAAATTACTGATCATCTTGTAAAAAAGGGTGCCAGGATAATTGAAGGGCACGATCCATCACTCGTTACCGGTGCGGATGTTATTGTAAAATCTTCTGCAGTACAGAATGACAACCCGGAAGTAGTGGCTGCAAAAGCTCAGAAAATTCCTGTGATACGCCGGGCAGAAATGCTTTCGGAGATAATGCGGATGAGCTACGGAATTGGTATTGCCGGAACACACGGCAAAACATCCACCACATCCATGGTTGGAAGTGTGCTCTCTGAAGCAAATCTTGACCCTACGATTATCGTAGGTGGAATTGTGAAGAATTATGGTTCTAACAACCTGCTTGGTTCCGGAAAATACATCGTGGTAGAGGCAGATGAATTTGATCGTTCTTTCCTTACTTTAAGTCCTATATTAGCTGGCATAACAAATATCGAAGCCGATCACCTGGATTGCTATTCCGACCTGGAAGGAGTGAAGAAAGCGTTTATTGAATACGCTAATAAAGTTCCCTTTTTCGGTAGTATTATTGTTTGCATCGATGATCATGGTGTGCAGTCGATAATTCCTCAAATTGAAAAAGAGATAGTGACTTATGGTTTATCCGAACAGGCAAATGTTCGCGCTGTCGATATCGAAATGAAAGATTTCAAATCAAGCTATACAGCACTTTATAATGACAAAACGATGGGCAGAATAAATTTGAATGTGCTGGGAATTCATAATATCTTGAATTCACTTTTAGCAGTTGCTACAGGTTTAGAATTGGATATATCCTTTCCGGCAATTCAAAAAGGTCTGGCTAAATATAATGGGGTTTTCAGAAGATTCGAGCATAAAGGTGAAAAGAACGGCATAATCGTTTATGATGACTATGCTCATCATCCCACCGAGATAGAAGCGACTTTGAAAGGTGTTAAAGACAGTGTTGATAACCGCATCGTAGCTGTTTTTCAACCTCATTTATTCTCTCGCACACGTGACTTTTATCAAGAATTTGGCAGATCTTTTTATCAATCCGATGTTTTGATCATAACTCCTATCTATCCTGCCAGAGAAAAACCAATCGCAGGAATTTCTGGTAATTTAATAGCCGATGCAGCGATTCAATCCGGGCATAAAAACGTACACTATGTAGAAAGTAACGATAAAATTGTGGAGGAAATATCACAGGTTACGAAACCGGGAGATATTGTAATCACCATAGGTGCAGGAGATATTTATAAATTTGGTGAGAAATTTTTAGAAGAAAAAAAATGAAAAACACGAAAAAAAAGAAAAAAGTATTTGACAACAAAGCGCTAACTTCAATTCTCTCAGACAGTTCCTTAAAAGAATACTCCAACATAAGGATTGGAGATAAGGCATCTTATCTCTTTACTCCGCAGAGTGTTAGTGATTTAACCCTGATAATAAATGACACAAAAAAGGCAGGGCTTGATTTCCTGCCGGTGGGCGGAGGTTCGAATATCCTCTTTGGATATGTTGGTGATAGAGTGGTAATTCTGGATAGAGATCTTCCCAAAATATGTGAAGTCAATAATAACCGGGTTGTCGTTTCTTCCAATCACGATATTAACAGTTTTTTAAGCGAGATGATAAAATATGAGCTTGGTGGTTTGGAATTCCTGGCTGGCATTCCTGCTCACCTGGGCGGAACGGTAAATATGAATGCTGGTGCTTTCGGAAAAAACATCTCAGACTACCTTTATTGGGTAGAAATTATTAATCCTGAAGGTAAGGAAGAAATTATTCGAAAGGAAGCACTGAAGTTCGATTACAGGCATTCTTCAATTGATGGTTTTATCACAAAGATAGCTTTCAACCTGGAAGAAAAGACCAGAGAAACGATCTCATCTGAAATTCAATCGATCCTGGCAGAACGCAGAAAAAGGCATCCTTATGATTTTCCAAGTTTGGGCAGTACTTTCAAAAATCTTCCGGGTTATTTTGCCGGGAAACTGGTAGAAGAATGCGGTTTGAAAGGTTCAAGAATCGGTGATGCGGAAATAAGTGAAAAGCACGGGAATTTCATTTTAAATAAAGGGAAGGCCACTTTTGAAGATGTGATGGGTTTAATTGAACTGGTTCGTAAGGAAGTTTATGAAAGACAGGGCATCCAACTTGAACTTGAGATAAAGGTGATTAATTGATGGAAAGAAAGAAAACCGGTTCCAGTAGATATTTTTTTTACTTTATACTCAGCACAGGGATTATCATTGCCGGATATTATGGTCTG
>DAOUUD010000013.1 GCA_030668345.1 Candidatus Cloacimonadota bacterium
AAACGAACTTGCTTTTTTGAGTTATTTATGTCAAAGAAAATATTTTCCCATAAGAGAGTGAACGGAAGAAAGTAGAAGCTTTCTAAAAATAATTTATCATTTGGAATATAATAAAACCGCTCATAGAGCGGCTTTATTTGGCTTGCCAAGACGTCCATTCTCCGTAGTCCCGAAAGTATTCGGGACAAAGACTGGTGGGCCCAAGAGGAATCGAACCTCTGACCATCCGGTTATGAGCCGGAAGCTCTACCAACTGAGCTATAGGCCCCAAAATTCAAATTCGATTTGTAAAAACTATTTATACACATCTGATGTCAAGAATTTCCTGACAATCTAGCGTGAACTTATTTAACGTTAAAGTTCTCGATAAATTTCATCAACACACTGCTGCGAGTAGGATGGCGTAGTTTGCGCAGTGCTTTATCTTCTATCTGGCGAATACGTTCACGGGTAACGCTGAAGATATTTCCTACTTCTTCCAAAGTTCTATGATAACCGTCATCTATACCGAAACGCAGACGGATAACCCTTTCTTCACGCGGTGTAAGAGTCTGTAAAATTTCATCAACTTGTTTTTTCAGTAAAGTCCGCTCTGCCATTCTTTCGGGTGATATCGTTGCCTTATCTTCTATGAAGTCTCCCAGCAGACTGTCTTCGTCTTCATGTCCGATAGGTTTATCCAGCGATACGGGTTCTTTGGTTATTGCCAAAATGCTTTTGATCTTTTCTACTGGAAGATCCAGTTTTACAGCAATTTCTTCGGGATATGGTTCACGACCAAGTTCCTGCAAGAGTTTACGACTGGCTCGTTTTACTTTGTTAATAGATTCGATCATATGCACCGGGATGCGGATAGTTCTTGCCTGATCGGCAATAGCTCGTGTGATAGCCTGGCGGATCCACCAGGTGGCGTAAGTGCTGAACTTGAATCCTTTGCGATAGTCATATTTTTCTACAGCCCGCATCAATCCGGTGTTCCCTTCCTGGATCAAATCAAGAAAATCCAGACCACGATTGTTGTAGCGTTTGGCAATGCTCACCACTAATCGCACATTCGCTTCTATCATTTCGTTCTTGGAACGTTCCTTCAATTTTTCACCGCGTTCTACTTCTGCCAGCAGGTCTACCATTTCGGTGGCGGTCATGCGGGTTTCCAGTTCAACTCTGCGGATCTTACGACGGGCATTTTTTATCTTACGCAATGTTTCGACGAATACATTCGGTTCGACGTTGGTTTCTTCATGAACATTTTTGTAGTCTTCGGGAGATTTATTAGCTTTCCTGCCGTAGGTGCAGATCTCGTCGATGGAATATTTCCTGATCTTGGAAAGATTTTTGATGCTTTTCTGGCTCTCTTTTATCCTGTCTACTAAACTACGGATACGGTAAACCATACGTTTAAGCATTTTTTCGTTGTAGGTAAGGTGGTCGAAAATCGCCATTATTTTCTGACGTTTTTTCTCGATCACATCATGGTCTACCAGGTGACCGTATTCATCAGTGTCGCTATCATCCAGCATTTCCCCTAATTCTTCAAAAATAGCTCCCGTCCCTTTTATTACCTGTTCAAATTCGTTGATCAAGGTGGATTCCTGAGATTTATCCATCCATGTTCCGTACTCAATTTTGAAAATATGATCTATTTTAACTCTTTTTTCACGATAGCGATGCAAGAAGTTTTCCATCTCACGCAGGGTACTACCGCTTATAAAAACGAATTTATTAATATACTTTTGACCGCTTTCGATCTTCTTTGCTATCCTTATCTCACCTTCACGGTCCAGAAGCGGTACTCTTCCCATTTCGCCCAGATACATCCTTACGGGGTCATCATAATAACGTCTATTCTGGAATTTCTTGGTAGTTTTCGTTTTTTTAACAGATACTTTTTTCTTGGTTACTCTTTTCTGAGTCTCATCGATAAGTTCTATACCATTTCCTACCAGTTCCGAAATGATCTCTTCTATCTTGTCCAGGTAGATCGGGCTGTTTGGCAACACTTCATTGATCTGTTTGAAAGTTAACAGGTTATCATTTTTTTGTCCGATATCCACAAGTTTTTTAATACATTCATTATAACTAAGCATCCGCTCTCCTTAGTATAGTGTTTTCCGCACGACTTTTTTATTCAGTCCAATAATTTTCTTTTTTAATTCGTTCTTTTTCGGGAAAAGGTCCATATCTTTCGGATTAGATAATATCTGGTCATTAATCTGTTTAAATTCTCTTTGATATTTTCTTAATTTCAAACCGTTAATAACATCCTCGATCTGAGCTTTGGGCGGATCAGCCATAATAAGTTCAGCAATTGTATTCTTGATCGCTTCATCTTCTATTGTTTCCAACAAACTTGGAATCTGCCCCATTTTCTCCAAATGCTCTACAACTATTTCATATATTTTTTTATACTTTTCAGATAAAAAGTAACTCGAATCTATCTCTTGTGCAACTTTTTTATAATACATTGAATCATTAAGAATATTAATAAGTAATTCCCGTTCTTCCCCAAATTTTTCCATTGTTTGCATTTGCGGTTCTTTTTCTCTTTTTCTGCGAAGTCTTATTTTGGAAAATATAGCACTCTCCGATACTTTAAAAGTTGTAGATATTTCCTGTACAAAAAGTTCCCGGGCTATATCATCTTCCATTTCATTTAGAATCTCTATTAACTCATTCAGTTTTGTTCTTTTATCCATATTCAGAATAGTATCTTCCAGCAGGAATTCAGGCAGTGGTTGTGAATCTGTGAGAAGCTCTTGCAATTTTTCCGATCCGTTCTTTACAAGGAAGCTATCCGGGTCATCTGTTTGTGGAAGGTTTACAATTTTTGCAGTATATCCGTTTTTAATAATATCGGAAGCTGCTCGAACAGCTGCTTTCCTGCCTGCTTTATCTCCATCATAAACCAGTAGAAAATTATTTGTAAATCTGCTTAATATTTTTATCTGTGAATCGGTAAGGGAAGTTCCCAACGAAGCCACGGAATTGGTGAATCCATTTTCATAAAGCCGCAGGAAATCTGTATAACCCTCGGCAATTAGGGCCTGATCCCGGCGGGATATATCGTTCTTAGTAATAAAAAGTCCGTAAAGTTCATTGCCTTTTGTATAGATCTCTGTGGTGGGAGAATTAACATATTTTCCACCACCCTGGTTCTCAAGCAGAACCCTCCCACCAAAAGCCAGCACTTGACCGGTGGAGGAATGGATCGGGAACATCAGTCTGTTTCTGAAAAGATCGTTATTGTTGCCGGTAAAAAGACCGGTGGAAGGTAATATCTGGTCGTTGATACTGTTTTTGAGCAGATAGTTCTTCAATCCGCCATGGCTGTCCAACGCATAACCTATCTGAAATTTCTTTATTGTTTCTTCCGATATTTTACGATCCTGCAGGTATTCCAAGGTAAATTGCCCATGCTTGAAAAGATTATCCTGGTAATATGCGGCTGCAAGTCTGTATATTTTATACACCAGATCACGGCGGGATTGTTTTTCTTTGGAAACCATGGTAGTTGTAATAGTGATGCCAGCTCTTTGAGCAAGTTTTTGCAAAGCTTCCGGGAACGATATCTTCTCGTAATCCTGAACGAAAGTAAGAGCATTGCCGCCTTTTCCACAACCAAAGCACTTGAATATCTGCTTCTTTTCACTCACTACAAATGAAGCTGTTTTTTCCTCGTGGAACGGGCAGCGAGCTTTATAATTGCTACCAGCTTTTTTTAGAGGAATGTAACTGCTAACCACATCCACGATGTTATTCATTTCCAGTATTCTGTCGATATCACTTCGATCCATAGCCTATCCTTCCAGCTTGACCACTGTTACTCCGTCTCCACCTGCCTGAGGTGGAGGAGAATAAAAATCGAGGACTTTTTTATTGTTTTTCAGATACTGTCTTATCTTGCTGCGCAGAGCTCCGGTGCCTTTACCGTGCACAATGCGAACAAAGGGAAGATCGCTCATTACAGCCTTGTCTATAAAAATTTCTATTTCCAGCAAAGCTTCTTCAAAACGATAACCCAACAATTTGAGTTCAAATTTAGTTTCCCGGACAGGGAGGGTAACTTTTTTTGGTTGTGCTGTTTTAGATTTTCGGGAAGTGATTTTAAAAAGTTTATCTTTTGTAGTGGTTAAGAATATACCGTTCATATCAATTTTAATATTATTTGCAGATATCTCAATGATCTCACCTTCCATTTCTACATCTTTCACCCAGACGGTCTGTCCTGTTTTTGGTACTTTCAGAGGGATTCTTTTTTCTTCGAAAAATTCATTTTCCGTCCTGGCCAGATCCAGATTCATTTTTGTAATTTTCTTAAAGGAATTTTCCAAAAGAGTTTTGCGTTTTTCTTTATCCGTTTTCTTAATATTATCAATTTCTCTATTTAATTCTTTCTGTAATGATGTAAGGAAGTCTCGAGCTTCCCTGATTGACTGTTTTTTTATCTCTTTAGTTTCATTTTCCAGGTGTGATATCTTTTGCTGATGTTCTTCAATTTTCCCATTTAAAAGAGCAGTTTTGAGTTGGAACTGGTAATTCTGGCGGGAAAGTTCCAGTTTTTCTTCGGTCATCTTTTTTAATAAATTCGTTAATTCTACATTCTGATTTCCTGTAAGTTCTTTAGCGCGTTGGATGAGAGTTTCTTCCAAACCAAGCTGGGAAGCAACTTCGATAGCAAAACTATTTCCAGGCAAGCCAAGCTTAAACTGGTAGGTGGGAATATGTTTTTCAGGATCAAATTGCATGGCAGCATTTACACAGTTATCATGCTGCTCCGCAAAGACCTTTAATGCCGTGTAGTGTGTGGTTATAACTCCTAATACTTCTTTTTCTACCAGACGTTCTAAAATAGCCTGAGCCAGAGCAGAACCCTGTTCGGGATCGGTGGCAGCTCCAATTTCATCGATAAGTACCAGCGTATCTTTACTACCGGTTTTAACCATTCCCTCGATATTCTTGATATGAGAAGAGAATGTACTGAGTGCGTTTTCAAGTGACTGGTAATCACCGATATCGGCAAAGATATTACTGAAAATTCCTATGCAACTGGATTCTGCGGCGGGAATCGGTAGACCGGATAATGCCATCAGGGTGAGCAATCCCACTGTTTTCAAGGTAACTGTTTTACCACCTGTATTGGGTCCGGAAATGAGAAGAAGTTTAAAATCTTTTCCCAGTTCCAGGTCGAAAGGAATGACATCATTGTAATTTTCGTAAGTATAAATAAGCAGGGGGTGTCGGGCTGAGTTTAGATTGAGAAAAGGTTTTTCCTCGATCTGCGGGATTTCTGCCTGTAAGATGTTGGCAACGCGGGCAGCAGCAAAATAATAATCCAGTTCCTGTACGATTTTCGTATTTGTCAGTATAATCTCTTTGGAAGCGAGGATGTTTTCGGTGAATTCTTTGAATATCCTGAATATTTCCTGCTTTTCTTCATTTGTAGCCAGGTCTAATTCATTATTTAATCCCACTACTTCCTGGGGTTCTATAAATATAGAAGATTTGCTGGCAGACCTGCCATGCACAATACCATTGATAAAGGAAGTTGCTCCTTCTTTTACCGGAATTACAAATCTGCCGTCTCGCTGGGTTACTATTTTATCGTGAAGATAATTACTTGTAGCTAAATCCTCGATCTTTTTATTTAAAGCAGAAATAGCATTTATACGTAATTGTTTTTTTCTGCGACGGATGGATGTAAGTTCCTTCGATGCAGAATCTTTTACTTCACCTTCTGCATCGAAGATATCATTAAATCTTTTTTCCAAGAAATCCAGGGAAGCGATCTTGCCTATTAACGCCAGATAAAGCGGTGAATCTTCTATTTCATCGGTATGCCTGGTTATATTGTTAGCAGCTAAAATATTAAAATATATCTTTCGGAATTCCTCAAAATTGTAGGTTTGATGTTCAAATTCTTGTAGTAGTTTACTTATATCGGATACATTCTCAAAATTGAAAGATATCCCGCTCTTCAGCAAATTCTGCACTTCACCTGTAAAAGAAAGTTTGTATTCTATCTGTTTTTTCTCATCCAGTGGTTGCAGGCTTAGTGCCAACTCCCTGCCCAGAGAAGAATGACATTCCTCTGCCAGGATACTTTTGATCTTATTATATTCCAGCTGTTCAAAAGGATTCATTAATCAATCATTGCGTCTTTAAATTTTTCGTCGATTTCCTCTTCGATTTTTTTCATCTTCTCTTGAAGCGGTTTCTGCAATTTCTGTATATGGGGATAATCGGTCTCGATTTTATCGGTTATCGCCCGGATCGTAGTAATAATCCGCGAACTCGAAGTTCCTTTGCGTATTGTCGATTCCAAGGGAGAGATATTCAAAAGAAGGATAATAATAGCGATTATTAGAGCACCGTTGAAAAGCCCGAATAAAGTTCCCAATAGTTTATTCAACCAGTTAAGGCGAAAGAAATCAACTATGATGTGTAAAATTTTAATGACGATCTTAGCAACTATCGTTATGATAAGAGCAATAAGGATATAAGACAATATCGTTGCCAGTACCTCACCTATTTCAAGCTTTGTGATAAGCAAAGCTTTAACCAAATGACCTGTCTTGGCTATAAAAAAAACAATCACCACCAATCCCAGAAGACCGATAACGCTTTTAATAAAACCTTTCAGCAATCCGTTGAACATCAAGATCAACAGGAAAACTCCCAGAATAATATCAAGAATATTCATTCTCCATCCTTTTTAACAGGATAATATAGATCAATTCGTAAAAAAGGGGAGATAAATCTCCCCACGAAATTCAACATTTTATTGCTTCAAATTTAAACTTAACCTTGTAATTTATTTCTTACAATTTCGCTTAATTTCTTTCCGTCTGCCTGATTACCAAGTTTTTCTTTCATGGCTTTCATTACCAGACCCATATCTTTCATGGAGGATGCATTTAGTTCGGTGATAGCTTTATCAACTTCCACTTCTATTTCTGCTTCAGACATCTTTTGGGGCAAATAAAAATTAATGATCTCGATCTCACGTGTTTCCTTTTCTGCTAATTCAGGTCGATTCCCCTGTAGATAAAGTTCTATTGCCTGCTGTCTGCTCTTAACCTGACCTGCAAGAACTGCGATGATCTCTTTTTCTTCTAACTCTCTTCCAAGTTCTATCTGCTGGTATTGAACAGCAGATTTGAGAGAACGAAGAACTGTTAAACGATCTTTATCTTTTTCGCGAAGAGCTTGTATAATATCTTCTTCGATCTTAGAGATCATTTAATAAGTCCTACCTGAACGTCTCTGCTTACGTTGCAGTTTAATTGCTTTTCTACGGGCTTCTTTTTCCTTTTTCCTGCGAGCAATACTTGGTTTTTCATAATAGTTATTTTTTTTTATATCAGAAAGTAGACCGGCTTTTTCACAGGATTTTTTGAACCTGCGTAAAGTTATCTGAAAAGCTTCACCTTCTTTGGCTATAACTTTCGGCACTAAAATTCACCCCCTTTATTTAAAGTAATTTTCAAAAGTCAAAAATCAGCTTTAATTGTCAAGTGTGAAATATAATAGTTTTTTTAATAAAAAATATATTAATTATTAATATGCTTGATTATCAAAAATATTCTATTCTAATAGAAAGTAGAAAAAAAACTTGTTTAAATATCATACATTTTAGTTATTGCACCAAAATTAAAATGTATTGATTTCTTGGAGGAAATTATAATGTTTGAAGGAATGAGAAGACACGCATCCTGGATTATTATTGTGATCGCATCTGTATTCATCCTATCCATGGCTATCGGTGGGATTAGCAGCATTTTCATTAAGAAGCCTTTTGTGGGTTTGATCGCCGGGCAGAAGATTTACCCCGATGAATACCGTGAATATTTACAGAACGCGTATGCTAACTACGCTCAGCAGAATCCCGAAAAAGAGATCGATGAAAAAACTGCAGAGGAAATTAATGAACAAACCTGGACCAACCTTGTCCAGAGGATTTTGTTTAATAAAGAGATCAAGAAACGGCGTATTAAAATTACTAATGATGACGTAGTTGAAAAATTGAAAAACCCCACGGATGATATCAAATCTATTCCCGATTTCCAAACCGATGGTGTTTTTGATTATGGAAAATATGAAGAAGTGCTTATGGAAAACATTGAATTTGCTACATGGAGGGAAGCCACGATTCGTAGCAATCTTCCCTATGAAAAACTATACGAAGATGTTAAAGCCGAAGTTACCGTTACCGAAGAAGATATGGAAGAAAAATATATCGAAGAGAATGACAAAGCAGTTGCTTCTGTTATTTATTTTGATCTTAATAGCATCGAAGAAAAAGAAAACACTGAAGAAGAATTACAACAGTACTATGAAGATCATAAGGAAGATTATAAAAAAGACCCGGCTTGCAAATACAAATATGTAACGATCAAACTGGAAGCAAGCGAAGCGGATAAGCAAATAGCAAAAACCAAAATAGATTCTGTCTACATCCTCTTAATAAACGGTGCGGATTTCGCCCAGACAGCTATTACTTTTTCGCAGGGTCCGTCCGCTCCACAAGGTGGTGATCTGGGCTGGTTTGCCAGGGGCAGGATGGTAAAGGAATTTGAAGATGTTGCATTTTCTTTGAAAGATGGTGAGATCAGTGAACCTGTTATCACCCAGTTTGGCTGGCATATCATCAAAGTATTCGGTAGCAGAAAAAACGAGCAGGGTGAAGAAGAAATACAAGCAAGTCACATTCTTTTTAAAGTAGATCCTTCCGAAGCAACAAAACAGAATCTGGACATTTTGGCCTGGGACCTTTACGAGAAAGCCAAAAAAACCGGGATTGAGAAATCTGCAGAAGACCTTTCTTACGAAATTACTGAAACCCGTGAGTTTTACGAAAACGCCAGCTTTATCGGCGGAATAGGACGGGAAGAAGAAATGATCCGATTTGCCTTCGAAAATAAGGTCGGGAAGCTGCACGAACCTGTTAAAACCCAAAATGGAGATTTCATTATAGCTGAACTTTCTTATAAAGTGGGCATCCATTACCAGGAATTCAGTGAGGTGGAAGCACGTATAAAACGAGACCTCGCAAACGAAAAGAAACTTGCAGAAGTAACTCAAAAAGCGGAAGAATTCATACAGGTTAATCAACCGGATTCATATATGGCTGCTGCTGAAAAAGATGGATGGAAGATCATCGAAGCTCCGGATGTAACGTTGAAAAAAACTATCTCCGGTTTGAGGAACGATCCTGTTCTTAATGAAGAGATCCTGAAAAAAGAAGCAGATGAATACACCGGTCTGGTAAAAGGTGAATTTGGTGCATATATTGCCTATATAAAAGATCGCATAAAGCCGGATATGGAAAAATTTGAAGCAGAAAAGGACAAGCTCTTGGAGGAAGAACAGATCAATTCCGAGAACGAACACTTGAACGTTTGGTTTAAAGATCTTACAGAAAAAGCTGAGATCATAGATAACAGAGCAGAGTTTTTTGGAAATTAAATTTACCTAAAAGATATAAAAAAAAGCGGATGTAAACCATCCGCTTTTTTTATTATTAATGAAAATTCTTGCCTTCTTTATATGTTATCTCATTTTCCCATTATATAAATTTGGAGATAAAAAAAGGACAATATGAAGATACGAATTGCAAGTGTAAAAGATGCCAGTGCGATTGCAGAATTCAATAAAGCAATGGCATTGGAAACCGAAAATAAAATCCTGGATCCAGAAGTTATTCTTCAGGGTGTAAAATCTGTATTAAAAAAACCGGAACTTGGATTTTATGTTGTGGCAGAGCTGAATAACAAAGTTGTGGGCTGCCTGATGATAACCACCGAATGGAGTGATTGGCACAACGGAATTTTCTGGTGGATACAAAGTGTTTACATTCATCCGGAACATCGACGCTGTGGGATCTATTCAAAAATGTATGAACATATTAAAATTATGGCTGCAGAAAATTCAAAGGTTTGTGGTTTCCGACTCTATGTGGATCAAGAAAATGAAATCGCTCAAAAAGGATATCTGTCATTAGGAATGAAAAAGACTAATTATATACTCTTTGAGGAAATACTGTTGAAGGAATAAATATGAAATATATTGGAGCACATGTAAGCATTGGCGGTGGAGTGGAAAATGCTCCTTTGAACGCCAGGGAAATTGGTGCAAAAGCATTTGCCATGTTCACCAAGAATCAGCGGCAATGGTATTCCAAACCGTTAACTACAGATAATATAAAGTTGTTCAAGAAAAACATGAAAAAGGAAGGCTACAAGCCTGAACATATCATGCCGCATGATGGATATTTAATAAACCTGGGACATCCGGAACCGGAAAAACTGAATAGATCACGAACAGCTTTCCTGGATGAAATGCAGAGATGTGAACAGCTTGGTTTGCCATACTTGAATTTCCATCCGGGCAGTCACCTGGGACAATTTTCCGAAGAAGCCTGTCTTAAAACCGTAGCTGATTCCGTAAACATTGCATTAAGCAGAACGCAAAATGTTTCGGCTGTAATCGAGATAACGGCAGGACAGGGAAATAATGTAGGTTACAAATTCCAGCATCTTGCTTTCATCATAAAACATGTAAAAGAAAAAAGTAGGGTTGGTGTTTGTTACGATACCTGTCACGCTTTCACAGCAGGGTATGATATAAGAACTAAAGATACCTTTGAAAAAACGTTTTCAGATTTTGAAAAAATTATCGGCTTCCACTACCTGAAAGGTTTGCACCTGAACGACAGCAAGAAAGACCTGGGCACACGGGTAGACAGACATGAAAGTATTGGCAAAGGATTTATTGGTCTGGATGCTTTTCGCTTGCTGATGAATGATAAACGTTTTGATGATATCCCACTTATATTGGAAACACCTGATTCAGAGATTTGGGCGGATGAAATTAAACTGCTGTATAGTTTAGAAAAGAAGTAACTCATCTTCCTTTGAAAAGCTTCACATCCCTTATTCTGTCATCCCCGACTCAGATCGGGGATCTCGTAGATTCCCACTTTCGTGGGAATGACAAGAACGTTTGACATTCTCCTTCCTAATCCGGCAACTGCCGGATAGAAAAGATAGAGTTTCTAAAGCTTTTGCTTTAATATTTTAGAATTCCTCCTTTAAATGAAACAGAGTTTCCAAAGCAAATGCGTTCCGAAATACAATTTCGGAACGAACGAACTCCCCTTACCAACTCGTTACGAAAGTCCTCTTTCGTAACGATAGTATAAAACAAGCAGGAACTTGTCTATTAAGTGATTTTTTGTGCCTTTTTGCGGCTATTCTTGTGGATTCCCGATTGCTCGGGGATGGCGGCTGATTATTCAAATATTGCGTTTACAAATTCGTTTATATCAAAATCGCGCAGGTCTGCAAGTGATTCACCCACACCGATAAGTTTAACCGGAATATTAAGCTGGTGCTTAATACCTATTACTATTCCACCTTTGGCTGTGCCGTCCAGTTTGGCAAGCACCAGACCGCTCAGGTTGGCAGCTTTATTAAATATTTCTGCTTGTGAGATTGCATTCTGTCCGGTAGTAGCATCCACAACCAGCAGGGTTTCATGCGGTCCATCCGGTACTATCTTCTTTATTGTACGAACTATTTTGGAAAGCTCGTTCATCAGGTTTATCTTTGTGTGTTGGCGTCCGGCTGTATCTATCATAACAATATCGATCTTTTTATTCACTGCACTTATTATACCATCATAAACTACAGAAGACGGATCTGCACCCTGCTGCTGTTTCATAATGGAAGCTCCGGCTCGATCTGCCCAGATGGAAAGCTGTTCGATAGCAGCCGCCCGAAAAGTATCGGCAGCTATCAGAAGCACTGATTTACCCTGACCGGTAAATCTTTTTGCCAATTTTCCTATAGTAGTGGTTTTCCCTACTCCATTCACCCCGGCGAAAAGAATGACGAAAGGCTTTGCATTGATTATTTGCAGGTTGTTAATTTCCGTTGCATAATCTTTTAATAACAATTCACGAATAATTTCTTCCAGATGTTTTTGAACATCATCCGGATCTGTTATCTGGTTCAATCTTATTTCTTCACGTAGTTTTTCGATGATATCGCAACTGGTTTGCACTCCTACATCTGATTGCAGCAGCATTTCTTCCAGATCATCCATCAGCTCTTCATCTACTTTTCCACGAAGTTTAATTACTTCTGCCAATTTGCCCAGAAAACTGCTTTTGGTTTTTGCCAGCTTTGCTTTAAGCGTTTTGGAAACTTCTTGTTGTGTAATTTCATCTTTTGAAGATCGTTTATATTTCTTCTTTGCAGATAATATAAAGAAGATAACAATAGCGAGAGCCATCACTCCAGTCACTACATAGAGAATTGTATTTATATCCATTAAATTACCGGAACCCAATTAACAAAAAAGCAGACAATGCTGTCTGCTCCAAAATGTAGATCTATACTACTTTTTTTTCTTTTTTTGGTTCTTCTTTTACCTGAGATGCTTTTTCTTTGTTGAAATAAGCAGCAAGCCGGGCTTTCCTGCGGGAAGAGGTTCTTTTGTGAATGATGTTTCTTTTGGCAGCTTTATCCAATTGAGCATAAACTTCGGAAAGAAGTTTTTCTTTATCCTCTATTGAGATTTCACTGTGCATTTTTTTGGCAAGTGTGTTAATGGTCATTTTCACATAATGATTACCAGCAGATCTTTTTTCTTCCTGTCTCAGTCTCTTTTCACAAGATTTATGATTAGGCATCAATTCCTCCATCTTTATAATTTTATGGGACAAAGAAAGTTAAGCCCATTTAATGTCAAACCATTTATATTTTTTCTTAAAAACGGATAGTTGGAAGTTAATGTGAAACAATATTATTTACATCTTATTGCATTTTATCGTACTTGAATTTGAAATCTCTGATCCCCTGAAACATGGAATCTATAAGTTTATCCTGGTAGGAAGATTTTATAAGTTTTTTTTCTTCTTCTTTATTACTCATAAATCCCAATTCGATAAGAACTGCCGGCATAAAAGCACCCCGCAGAACATAAAAGTTTGCCTGTTTCACTCCGCGGTCAAAACCGTTTGTAGAACCAACAAGAGAACTCTGTAATTTCATTCCCAGTTGATAGCTTTCCTCCAGGTGTTCGCTTTGTGCCATATCCGCCAAAATAAAGGCCAGGTCATCATATTTCCTTACAGCTTCTTCCCCGCCTTCAAATTTATAAACCACTTCATTTTCGAGTGCTTCTACAGCCCGGGCATCGTCTGTAATAGCAGTAGAAAGATAAAAAACTTCGATGCCGTCTATCTTTTCATTCCTGTGTGCATTACAATGAATAGAAATAAAGAGATCTGCTTTGTTGCTATTGGCGAATTGAGTTCTTTGCTGTAGAGAGATAAATTCGTCGATGTTACGGGTTAATAATACATTCACTTCTAGATTTTCTTCCAGAATTTTTTTCAATTTATGAGTAACATCAAGCACGATATCTTTTTCAAAATTCTTTCTTGAGAAACCAACTGCACCGGGGTCCTTTCCACCGTGACCCGGATCAAGAACAATTGTTTTTATCGAATTATCACTGGGATTATCAGCAATGATTTTATCATCCAAAACTGTTATCTTCTCAGGGAAGATCTCCGGTATTATCTTTTTTATGAGTGTTACAGGAATTAAATACTTTCCATCCTTTTGTACTATATTATGTGTAAAATTATAGAGTTCAGATTTATGGATTAAATATGAAGATTCCAAAAGAAAAATAAGTTGTTCACCGAATATATTCACTTTCAGCCGTTGGTCGGGAACATCTTCCATTATTTTTGCTTTAAATACTTTATTCAATTCATATAAATTGAAATAATCTAGAGAATCGATCGTCTCTGTGTTTATTAGTCCAGAAGCCAGGCCGGATTTGTATTCAACGGTTATTACCGCCTGAAGATTCAATACAAAAAGAAAAAATAATATGATCAGCTTAAATTTCAAGTTACCCTCCTAACTGAAAGGAAAAATCTTTCTGAAGTGATATAATATCTGTTTTGCGGGAATAGCAAATACCACTTCTTTTTTACACATTTTCAAATAGAGTTTAAAACTCAGGACAGACGCCAGCAGAAACAAGGCAATAGCTCCGATAAATACAGCTCTGATGCCAAGAGTTTTCATTATAAGTAATCCCAGAAATGGAGCAAAGATACCCCGCACTCCTGTTAAAGTTACGTGAACACTTTGATACATGGAAACATCCTCTTTCCCTGCAAAAAAAATGGAACTTATATTCCAGGCAATTACCATACCGGACATACCAACACTGAAAATAAGAAAAGCAAAATAAACCACGTAATAAACATAACTGGTATCCAGCAGGAAACTGGAAATTAGAAGCGTAAGAGGATAAAGACTGAGAATTCCAAAAACAATGGTCGTAAAGAAAGCAGGATTTTTTCTGTCATGGACTTTTCCAGCTAGCGGAGCCAGAAAAAGAATACCGATCTGCGAGATGATACCTTTTGCCAGGAAAGTATGCGTATAATTCATTTGCAAATATTCTACCAGGTATTTGGGGATTGCTGGTAACAGGATCATAAATGATATTCCATAAATAAAGAAATTTCTTTGGAAGATCGCAAAATCTTTATTGTTCTTCAAAACTTCTACTGTTCGTAATACCGGTTTTATAAATACTTGCTTTAAATTAAGAAAAGCTCTTTCTGTGAAATTTTCTTTTTTGATCTTGATCAAAGCCATTAATAAAGAACTTATGCAACCCAGAATTCCAACAGCCAGGAAAATATAACGGAACCAGTTTTCATTAATATCAAGTATCTTACCAGCCGCAAAACTGAAAAAAATAGCCACCAGGGTAATAAGGCTGGAAACATAACCAAAGATAAGACCTCGGTTCTTTGGTGTTATATTAAGTTGATAAATAGAATTTTGAGCCGGACTGATGAGGGCATTAAACGAAAATAGAATAATAAAAATTGCCAGATACTGATAAAAATTATGTACCCACAGCATTAATATCAGGCTTAATCTTCCGATGAACCCTGTAAGTATAAAAAATTTTGAAAGGCTTTTGGACTGTTCCAGGATCTTTCCCCACCAAATAGAGAACAGATTCGAAAGAGGCCATAACATTACCAGGATGGTTATCTGCCAGTCATAAGCATGAAGGGCTTTCTTGGCGATAATATCTTGCAAATTAAAAGTGCTTATGATAAATCCGTTAAAAAAAGCTGCTAACATCAGGATGAAAAAAGTTCTCTTTTCGATACGGTTTAGCTGCATCAATTTTTTCCTTATTTTTTTTGAGCAAATTCCTGATATATATGAAAATTGTCTACCTTTATCTGCTTCTTGAGTTTCATTCATCTTCTCAAAAAAAATCTTGCTTTTAAAACTGAAATTAAAAAATGTGGTTTTTGAAAAAAATATTATCATTATATGAAGTTATAGAAAAATAAAGGGAGAAAGAATGGGTTTTAAAACATTCCCCGGTGGGGTACATCCCCATGACTCTAAGGAATATTCCAAAAACAAACCTGTAGAAATTTTGCCCCTGCCTTTAAAAGTTGTAATTCCTCTTTCACAACATATCGGTGCATCATCCAAACCGATAGTGAAGGTAGGGGATGAAGTTTTAAATGGGCAGAAGATAGCTGAGCCGGGTGGTTTTGTTTCCATTCCTATGCATGCTTCGATTTCAGGTAAAGTTACCGGGATCGACAAATTCAACCATCCCACGGGAACAGTTTCAATGGCAATTGAGATAACCGGCAATGGACAGGATGACCGGATCGAATTGACAGACGAAATAAACTATTTAGAGTTGCCTGTAGATGAGATGAAAAACCGGATTTCCGAAGCAGGTATCTGTGGCATGGGCGGTGCTGGTTTTCCCACACATGTTAAGCTCTCTCCCCCGGCAGATAAACCTATCGATACGATCATTCTGAATGGTGTGGAATGTGAACCGTATCTTACTGCGGATTACCGCATCATGATGAAACAACCAGACGATATCATCAATGGTCTTAAAATTTTTATGAAGATAATTAATGCCAAAAAGGGAATCATTGGTATTGAAGCAAATAAACCCGATGCGATCAAATTGATGAAATTTAAATTAAAGAAAGAATCAAATCTTGAAGTTGTGAGCCTAAAACTGAAATATCCGCAGGGTGCTGAAAAGCAACTAATTTACGCTGCTACAAAACGAAAGGTTCCCAATAAAGGCGGTCTGCCCATGGATGTGGGAGTTATAGTTCAGAACGTGGGAACTGCTATTGCTGTTTACGAAGCTGTACGATATAAAAAACCGCTTATAGAGCGAGTTATTACCGTCAGCGGAAAAATAGTACGTAATCCGAAGAACATCAAGGCAAGAATCGGTACATTTTTTTCTGATCTGCTGGAATTTTGTGACGGGACTACAGAGGATATCGGTAAGATCATTTCCGGAGGTCCTATGATGGGTTTTGCTATTCCATCTCTGGAAACACCGATGACAAAAGGTTGTTCCGGGCTTCTACTCTTCAATAAAAAAGAAGGACATAAAGAAGATGAAAGCGTATGCCTTCGTTGTGGCAGGTGCGTGGATGTATGTCCTATGGATCTTGTGCCCAGCTTGATAGCACACAATGTGAAACACGAAGATTGGATACTGGTAGAAAAATTTGGTGTGATGGATTGCATGAAATGCGGAAGCTGTGCTTATGTTTGCCCATCACATATCAAACTCATTCAATGGATAGATATTGGAAAGCTTAAAATAAACGAATTACAAAAAAAATAAAAAATCGTAAAATAAATGGAGGATATATGAGTGATGTTTATGCCGTTTCGGCAGCACCTCATATTAAACAGAACATATCAGTTAGTTCTGTAATGTGGCAGGTTGTATTAGCTCTTACTCCTGCTCTTCTTGTGGGAATTTTCTTCTTTGGAATTCAGTCTTTTCTACTCACACTATATGGTGTGGTAGCTGCTATAGTTACAGAAGCTTTAATACAGAGATTGCGCAAAGTACCCGTAACAATTTCAGATGGCAGCGCAGTGGTTACAGGAATCCTGGTAGCTTTCAATATTAATTCGGCCGCACCCTGGTGGCTTCCTGTTATCGGTTCTGTTTTTGCTATTGCTATTGGTAAACAGATCTTTGGCGGATTAGGTTTCAATATTTTTAATCCTGCTCTTCTGGGAAGGGCTTTCCTGGTTGCTTCCTGGCCAACGTTAATGACTGCCGGCTGGAAAAGTACAGCACCGTTGGCTCTTTTCAAAAGTTCTATCAACGGGTTAGTAAATCTACCTTCCAATGTACCTGCCGTAGTTACATCTGCTACCCCGCTGGGAGTTGTAAAAGCTCTGCGTGATACTACCCAGATAAGTTCCGATATGGCAGAAACCGTTATGAATAACCTGACCAGCATGGATACGCTTCAGAACCTGTTCTGGGGTAATATCGGCGGAGTGATAGGTGAGGTTTCTGCTGCAGCACTTCTTCTGGGAGCTGCTTATCTTGCCTGGAAACATATAATCGAGTGGCGTATTCCTATCAGTTATATTGCTACAGTTTTTATTCTTACATATATTTTTGGCGGAATAAACGGTTTATTCTCTGCTTCAATTATGTTACCATTTTTCCATATTTTTTCGGGTGGTCTCATTTTAGGTGCGTTCTTCATGGCTACGGATA
>DAOUUD010000010.1 GCA_030668345.1 Candidatus Cloacimonadota bacterium
AAGAACAGGTGCTGTTACACCTGTCGCCAGCCTTAAGCCGGTCTTTATTTCCGGCTCTACTGTTTCCAACGCGACACTACATAACAAAGATGAAATAGAAAGATTGGATATCAGGATCGGGGATTATGTAACCCTTATTAAATCCGGTGAAATTATTCCTAAAATAATAAAAGTAAATATTGATAAACGTCCACCTAATGCACAGAAAGTAGATTTTCCTGCTCTTTGTCCGATTTGTAAAACCCACCTGAAAAAAGAAGAAGATGGAGCCATTTATTATTGCAATAATATTAATTGTCCTGCTCAGGTTCAACGTCGAATAGAGCATTATGCGTCGCGCGATGCAGTTGATATCGAAGGTTTGGGAGAAGCGGTGGTTAAGCAGCTTCTGGAAAATAATATGATCTTTCGTATAGAGGATATTTATAATATCGATTTTGAGAAATTCCAGACTTTAGAAAAACAGGGAAAAAAATCTGCGGAAAATCTGCAGAAAGCGATTGAAAACTCCAAAAATCAAAAATTCCATAAGATCTTGTTTGGATTGGGAATTCGCTACGTTGGTGATAGAACGTCAAGAATACTTACTAACAATTTTTCTGGTATCGATGAAATGATAAAAGCTGGTTATGAGGATTTCCTGGAAATAGAAGAGATCGGTGAGAAAATAGCACATTCTCTTTATGATTTTTTCCATGACGAAAGAAGTTTGCGAATGATAGACAGCCTGATAAAAAGCGGAGTGAATTTTCATAGTGAGAAAAAAAATATCAACGATAAACTGGCAGGTGCAAAGTTCCTTGTTACCGGCACATTAAAGAATTTCACACGAATTGAAATTAAAGAAGAGATTGAAAAATTCGGGGGTAAAGTAATTTCTTCGATCAGTAAAAATCTGGATTATCTGATCGTGGGGGAAAACCCTGGTTCAAAAGTAAAAAAAGCAGAGAAACTGGGTACTGTAAAGATAATTAATGAAGAAGATTTTTTAAAATTAGTTCAGAGTGAAAACATTACAAAATGAAGATATTAGAACGTTATATCCTGAAAGAGAATTTTAAACCGTTCGTGGTTTCACTGTTCGTGGCAACTTTTGTAATGCTTCTGGATAAAATAATTGATCTTTTGAACCTGATAATAGATAAAAAACTGGATTTTGCAACTATCATTTCTGTTTTTGGTTTGAGCCTTCCTTTTATGTTAGCGCTCAGTGTTCCCATGGCTATTTTATTAGCTTCAATTATGTCTTTTGGCCGACTGTCCGTAGATAATGAGCTGGTGGCATTCAAATCCTGTGGGATAAATATTTACACACTGATGCGTCCCACTGTGATAGCTGCTCTATTTGTTTCAATTTTCATGGTTTTCTTTAACAATGCAATTCTACCGGAAACCAATCACATGCTTAAAAACCTGATGATAAAAGCTAATTACAGGCGTCCGGTGACTGCCATTATACCGGGAACTTTTACTACATTGAAAAATTATACTATTTACACAAAGGAAAGAGTAGATGAAGAACTTAGTGGTATCCTTATATATAGCCGCGAAAGTACGAAGTTTCCACAGACAATATCAGCCGAACGTGGTAACATATTTCTTTCAAATGGTGGGAATAGCCTGATAGCTGTTCTTTACAACGGGCAAATGCACGAACGTGATCCCAAAGAACCTGACAAATACCAGGTTAGTCAGTTCAAGAAGTTTACTTTGAATCTTCCCGATCTGGGTTATAAAATGAATGAAGCGAGCTCTGATTACCGGGGTGATCGTGAATTAAGTTCTCGTGCAATGCTGGATATTATTGCGGGAAAAGAGGAAGAAATTATCGTTTTGAACGAATCTACAGAAAAACTTCTAAGTAAGATAGAAAAGCTAAAAGAAGACACACTCAGTATCATCCAAAAGAAAGATTATAAAAAAAATACTAACAGTCTAAAAATAAAAGAGGATAAGATAAAAACGCTGGAAGCTGATATCAGGAAATATGAGGTGGAAGTTCACAAGAAATATGCTATTGCATTTGCTTGCCTTATCTTTGTGCTGATAGGTGCTCCCGTAGGTATGATGACAAAGACAACGGGTGTTGGAATGGCATTCTCGGTAAGCGCATTTGTCTTTCTTATTTATTATGGGTGTCTTACGCTTGGCGAAGAACTTGCAGATAAAGGAGTTGTTTCACCGTTCCTGGCTATGTGGATCGCGAATATAATTTTCAGCATAATAGGTGTGTACCTTGTGGTAATATCGGTGAAAGAAATGAAATTTGTAAATTTGAATATAATAAAAGATAAAACTAATAAAATGCTTGGATTGAAATGAGAATATTAGATAAATATCTCCTCAGGGAATATATTAAGACTTTTCTGATCATTATTTTCGCCTTCTCGGTTTTATTCTTTGTAGTTGATGTCTCCGACCGCTTACCCCGTCTTTTGCGCAAAGGTGCACCTCTCGATACAATGATGCTCTATTTTCTGCTGAGAATACCATATCTTGTTATACTCACTTCACCTGTAATGGTATTACTCTCCGGGCTTTTCCTGATGAACAATCTTTCCAAATATAACGAATCTGTAGCAATTCGTGGAGCCGGGATCAGCATTTTAAGGATGGTAACTCCTTTGCTCTGGTTCGGATTTTTCTTTAGTATTCTAATCCTGATATTTGGCGAGTTCGTATTACCTAAAACAGAGGAATACCGCCAGTACGTATATACAGAAAAGATCAAGAACATGAAGGTGGAAGATAAAAAGATGAGGTCTCATATCTATTACCTGGGTAAAGATAATAACCTTTACTACATTGGTTTTTTTGATGGCTATCGTAATCATTTAAAAACGATAGATATTACAACATTTAACTCGCAAACGGGTGAACTGGAAAGAAAGATCACAGCTACGAATGCTGTTTGGGAAGAAGATCACTGGGATTTCATGAATTGTTATATCCGTACATTCAAGGAAGGTAAGCTTAGTGAGATGAAATATTACGATTCGACTGTAATAGATGAGGTGGATGTTACTCCTATTGATTTTATTAAAAGCGCCAAAAAGCCAATGTCCATGAACTTCTTTGAATTAAGGGAATATATCGGACGACTAAAGAAAGTAGGTGAGAAGTTCACAAAAGAACTTGTTGAATTAAATCTCAAAGTATCATTTCCCTTTGCTAATCTAATAATCTTGCTTTTTAGCGTACCGCTTGTTTCAACATCTGCCCGCAGTAAAGGAAGGGGATTGATTTTCGGAATGGGACTTCTGGTTTGCTTTTTATATCTTTCTACTTTAAGGATATGTCAGAGTTTAGGTTATAATGAAGTTCTTTCTCCAATGGTAGCAGCATGGCTTCCAAATATTGCTTTTTTGTTGATTGGGATATATTTTGTAGTGAAAGCGGAGGTATAGTTGAAGAGAAAGAGAATATTGTTTTTTTACACTTCATTTTCTTCATTTGTGCAGATAGATTATGAAATTTTATCAGAAAAATATGAAGTAACAAAATATAAATTTGTAAATTCAAAGAATTTATTTTCAATGTTATGGGAATTTATTAAACAAGTATTGTTTCTTTTTAGAAATCTTTTTACGTTTGACATAGTGTATTGCTGGTTTGCAACTTACCATAGTTTTTTACCGATATTATTTGGAAGGTTATTTAAGAAAACAACGATTTTAGTTATTGGAGGATATGATATAGCTTCTATTCCAGAATTAAATTATGGGTTTATGGTTAATTCTTTTAGAAAATTTTTCACAAGATTTTCAATAAAAAATGCGCATAAAAGTATAGCAGTTTCTCATTATATTTCTAATGAAATAAAAAATAAAATAGCAATTCCGAATATTAATGTAGTTTATCCGGGAGTAGATATTGAAAATTTTAAAAATTTAAAACATAAAAAAAAGAAAATAATATTAACTGTAACTTCTGTTAATATTAAAAAACAAATCCAATTAAAAGGTGTTGATTTTTTTCGTGAAGTAGCTCTTAAAATGCCGGAATACAAATTTATTATCATTGGAATTTCGAATGGAATGAAGAAATATTTAGAACCAATACCTGAAAATGTCGAGGTTATTGGTAATATTAAACATGATAAACTGCAGAATTTCTATAGAAAAGCCAAAGTTTATTGTCAATTCTCAATGGTTGAATCATTCGGATTAGCTTTGTGTGAATCTATGCTTTATTGTTGTGTAGGAGTTGTTAATAAAGTTGGAGCTTTACCCGAAGTTTTAGGAGATACGGGTTTCTATCTTGATGATAAGAATATTCCAAATGCAGTAAATTTGATTAATCTTGCTTTGAATGAAGATAATAATTTAGGAGAGAAAGCAAAAAAAAGAGTAATTGAAAATTTTACTTGTAGAAAAAGAAAAGTAAAGCTTTTTGAGCTTATTGAAAATTAAGCAAATGAATAAAATATTTTATAATATTTTAGGAAATATGTATAAGTTGATACTTAGTTTTTTGGGAGTTTTTATAACTAAAAATAAGACTATCTGGATTTTTGGTGAAGCAGGAGGGATGCAGTTTTTAAGTAATTCCAAATATCTTTTTATTTATATTCTTAAATATCAAAAAATGATTCGTCCAATTTGGTTTACAAAGAAAAGAGATGTTGTTAAAGAAATAAATAATCTTGGCGGAGAAGCATACTTTTTTAATTCTTTGAAAGCTTTATATTTTGGTTTGATAGCTAAAGTATATATTCATTCGTATGGAAGAGATGACATACTAAATTATTCAATAAAAAATGCAATCTTTGTTAATTTATACCATGGAATGGTTATTAAAAAGTTAAAAAAATACTATAGAAAGGACGATTTGGATATTGCATCCTCTGAACTTTTTATTCAAGTTCGACAAGATATTTTCCCAAAAATAAAAAAAATAGCGATTACTGTAGAGCCTAGATATGATATATTTTTTAGGAAGGTTGATAAAGTTGGAATATTAAAAAAATATCAATTAGAAAGATATATCGGCAAGAAAATCATTTCGTATTTACCTACTCATAGAAATTACCGGAACAAGTATAAAGCAATATTCCAAAACTTTAATGAAATAATTGAATTTCAGGATGTTGTTATTTTTGATAAAAGCCATCCAATGGAAAAGAATATGGCAAGAAATGAAGTTCGTAATTTCAATAATGTTGTAAATATATCCGATTTATATATTGATACTCAAGAGCTATTAAGTGTAACGGATATTTTAATTACGGATTATTCAAGTTGTTTTGTAGATTTTTTACTAACAGAACGACCGGTTATTTTTTATGCTTATGATTTAAAAGAATTTACTGAGAAAAATGGGTTTTATGTTGATTATAAAAAAAATGTACCGGGTAAAATATGTTATAATGAAAATGAGCTGTATAACTGTATTAAAGCGTATTTAAAATATCCTAAACTTGATTACAGAAAAAGAATTCAAGGTAAAAGACGATTTCATAAATACCAGGATGGAAATTGTTCTGAAAGAGTTTTTTCAGAAATAAGGAAATTAATAAACTATGCTGAATAGCTTGAAAGACACTGCAAAGCACACTTTTATTTACAGTTTGGGCAACATGTCGACGAAAATTATCGGACTTATTCTACTTCCATTATACACGGCAAAATTATCACTTCTTAATTATGGAAAATTTACTATTTTGGAAGTTATCGGTACATTCACAGCGATGATTTTTGGACTAAGAATAGTTTCAGCAATGATACGTTGGTATTCCGAACAGGATGACATTCAAAAACAAAAATCGATAATTTTCACTTCTTATACTACACTGGTTTTTGTTGTGATTTTATTGAATTTGACTTTGTTTCCATTTCAAAAGGAATTTTCAAAATTATTTTTTGGAAGTTACGAATACGCAAAATTTTTCAGAATTATTTTCCTGATAGCTGCGTTCGAAATTCTCAATCAAATTCCGTTCAATATTCTGAGATTAAAAGAAAAGTCAATTTCTTATATCTTGCTATTTTCGGGCAGGTTGACGGTGGTTTTAGCTTTGAATATCTACTTTTTAGTAAAAATAGAAACGGGCATCATCGGGATATTTTACAGTCAATTGATATCTAACATTCTCGTATTTTTATTAACGTTGCCACTGCTTTTAAAAAATATCAATTTCTCTTTCGATTTGAAATTAATGAAAAAAATGTTCGGTTACAGTTTTCCTCTTATTTTTTCCGCTATTTCAGTGCATTTGCTTGCGATTGGTGATAGATTCATCATTAAATATTTGTTGGATTATCAGCAGGTTGGAATTTACTCGTTGGGCTATAAGATTGCTGGTGTTTTGAATGTTCTCGTTGTCCAATCTTTTGCTCTCGGTTTTCTGCCGATTGCATTTAAAATGTTAAAATCGCCGGATGCGAAAATATTTTATATCAAAATTTTTAAATACTTTTCTATGATTTTAGTTTTTGGAGCGTTGATATTATCTTTATTTTCACGCGAAGCGCTTCAGATATTTGCTTCAAAACCTGAGTTTAGAATTGCATATAAAATCGTGCCACTTTTAACTCTTACTTTTGTTTTTAAAGGGATTCAATATATGTTTTCGCTCGGTCTTCAATATGTGAAAAAGACGAAATACATTGCATATGTAGTATCCGTTGGAGTTATTATGAATTTCACTTTGAATTTTATTCTTATTCCTACAAAATTGGGAATATTTGGAGCTGGCATAGCAACTCTTATTTCAACTGTATTTATTACTTTTGCTTTGTATTTCATTTCCAACAAATATTACAAAGTCGATTACGAAATCGGAAAAATGTTTCTGGTGATGATAATCGGAGGTATATTATTTGTTCTTTCAATTCCTACTTCTGGAATGAATATTTACCTGTGTATTGGAACGAAATTTGTTTTATTTGTAAGCTATCCGTTTGTGTTGTATTTCTTCAGGTTTTACGAAGCTACAGAGCTGGATAAGATGAAAAAATATTTAATTAAAATGCAGAATAAATTAGTTCCTGAAAAATAAAAAAAGTCCCAAAATGGGGCTTCTTATAAGTTCTATTTTAGTAGAAGCATTTTTTTTGTTAATGATTTGTCTCCGGTATTTAACTTATAAAAATAAACTCCTGATGTTACTAGTTGATTGTTTTCGTTAGTTCCATTCCAAATAACTTTGTATTCTCCCGTAGATTGTTTTTGGTTAATTAATGTTTTAACCAATTGACCTTTAATATTATAGATATGCAACTGAACATTATTGTCTTTTGCAATTTGGTATTTAATAACTGTTTCAGGATTGAAGGGATTGGGATAATTGTTTTCAAGCTTCGTAATTAAAGGAGAAGGAATTTCATTAGAAATAACCTCAACAATATTAAGTATAATAGGAATAATGATCTCAGGATTTTCAGGATCATTACTATAAATAATGATTTGAGCATCATAAGTTCCGATCTCTAAATCTGTTGCATCGAACGTAACATCTATATTAACCGATGAATCAGGTAACACAGTTTCAGATTCCGGTGATATTGAAAGCCAATTTATTATTGGTGCTGTTGATTCAACAAGCGATAAACCTCCCTGCGGTATTCCATTGTGGTTATTCCCAGTTAGATCAAACCAGGGTTCATCACCATCGAAATTCCAGTAAGCATTTAATCCTTGTTCATTCCCGATCAATGTGATATTTTGTTGATTCTGAATCTCTTCCTGCGATCTGGGATAATTCCAAATTCTTACTTCATCAATATATCCGTTAAAAAGTCCACGTGTTACACTCGAATATCTATGTCTTCCAATATCAATGTAATCAATAGATGAAGTATAATTACCCCCTTGTAAATTCTCCGCTGAATTGACTAAATTGCCATCAATAAAAAATAAAATATTTTCCTCGGAAACAACTCCAGTGTAATGATGCCATTCAAAATATGGCAATGATTGGGAGATTAAAGCTTGTCCGGAACTGTTATAAGCTCTAACAAAAAACCTTGCTTGGTCAATATTAGTCTCTGAATAGAGCACAATTGTAGAACGGTTCTCTTCGGGAATATCATCTCTTTGCTCAAACAAAGGGTTGTAGGGAACAGATCCTCCACCTTGTCCTTGCATCCTTGCCCATATTTCAATAGTAAAATATTCAGAGTTTATCACAACATCAGGAATACTAATATAATCATCTATTCCATCAAAACTTGCTGCCATTCCTGAACTGGAATTTCCTGCAATTTCTAAATCTATGTTTAAATTACTTCCACCGGTGTTATAGATTGTAAATACTTCTGTAGTTATTTCATCGGGAATCAGGTCAATATTGATTGAATATAAAGATAATGAAATTTCCGGAGGAAAAACACATTCTGCAATAAGAGAAATCTCTAATTCCGGTTCATCAGGGTCGTCGCTTATAATATATAATGTATCACAAAGTGTGCCAGTTGAACTGGAATTAACTGTAATAATGATTTCCTGGCTTTCACCACCTTCCAAATTTATTGATGTGATATCAGGGTTGAAATAATTAGTATTAGTGTAAATGTCGGTAACATGAAGAATTACCGAACCTGTGTTATAGATTGTTAAAGGTAAAGATACAGGATACCCAGAATAAACTTCATAAAAATGTATCTCATCAGTTGATACTGCAATGTTTGCAGATAATACTTCAATAGCAAAAGTATAATTTGAACTGTAATCATCAGCATTAATACTCAAATCAAAAATAATATCATGTTGATCCGGACAAATAATTTCAACATCAAAGCTGTAGTTATCCGGACTTGTAGAGATAGAAGAAGGATATATATCTCCAAAATATTGAATACTATCACTAATAGAAGAAAAAGAATCCGAAGTTAATAGAATTGCAGAAACATTAGTTGCTATATCAATCCCAACATTTCTCAAAGTAATACTTAGTTCAATTGTTTCACCTGGATTTACAATTCCATCATTATTTCCAAGGCTATCATCGATTTCAAAGGAATCTAAAATAATAAAAGGACCTTGGCTGGGAACTGAAGGGGTTGTAAATAAAACTGCCATTTCATCTTCTAAAACTTTTGCAGCAGTTGGATATTGATTACTGTATGTATATTCCAACCCGATTATCCCAGTATGATCTTCTAAACCAATGGTTGCATATTCACCATGATTTGAAATTATTCCGTAATTACCCTGGTCAACGTTGTTTATTGTCTCATATTGATATAAAATTTTACTATCTCCGGTTATTGTAGGGTAATGGTTTGAATTATATAATATAATCTGGAAAGTTTCCTCATCATTATTATAATCATTTAGCAGATGAGACCACTCAACAATAAAAAAGTTTTGTGTTTGATCAAAAAAATAACAAACATTTCCGCTACCAATTATTAAATCATCCCAGAAAGGAGCAATTATCGGAGATGGACCAAGTGGACCTGGTATACTCCAGTTCATAAAAGACATTTGCTCGGTACTCCCAGGAGATATCCAACCATTCGAACACACAGTTATTGAAGTATAATTTTTTCCGTAAAATTTAAGTATAAAGGGTAAATCGATTTCTTCAATATCACCCATATCTCCATTATCGAACAAAGGGATAATAGTTCCTTGTCCACCGTAGTCCGGGTCAATCTCAATCCAGGAATAATTTGGACAAAGATCGTAATTTATATCTCCATCATCATAGCAGTAATAACCATAACTATCTGGACCAAACGGGTCGGTTACAAATACTTCTCCAACTTCTAAAAGAAAACTGACCATATGGTCATATCCACTTGAATTATAGATTTGCAGGTCAAGGGAGAATTGAGTTCCGGGAATGATTTGAGCATCTGCTGAAACAATAAATCTATTTGTATTATTGGTTGCCTGACCTCCGGATAGAATGTTTCCAAAATAACCATCAGGGTCAATAATTGTGATTTGATTATTAGAACTTGATAAAAAACCAGATACCTCATCAGAAGAAACAGAACCGATATTTTCAATGGTAACTATGAGTTCTGCCGTTTCTCCAGGATCTAAAATTCCATTATTTCCATCTAGAACAGTATATTCGATAGGCTGAAGATTTGCTCCTTCAATATCCAGATAGAGTTTATCATTCCATTCATTGTTATTAATATCCAGTATTGAAATATCGATTATTAATTCCGAACCACCTAAAACATTTGAATTAACAGAAAAATCAAAATCATCTGGAGAAAAAACTGAAGTACCAGCAGGAATATTGCCATAATATTCAGTATTATCCGTGATATTAATAAAATCATTATCCGAAGTTATTGATGCTATTATAGAATTCGCAGTAACAGAACCGAAGTTTTTTAAGCTAACATTTAATTCTATTTCTTCTCCGGGATTTATAATATTATCTCCATTACCGGAAGAACTTCCAAAATTATCGTCATCAATATCAATTTCAAAAACATTTACAAAAACATCATTTTGCACAATATCGAAAATTCCTAAATGCGGGATATAATTATGCTTGGTTACTGTAAGATTTACTGCACCAGTGTTGTCTGCTTCAATTGGAAGATATATTTCACCGTTATCATCAGTATATCCTGTTGAAAATATCTCATCGTTTCCTTTTAAAATGGTAACCCATGCATTTTCAATAGGAATTCCTGCACTTGTTAAAACCATTACTTCCAACAAATTAGAGCCGACAGGTATTTGGGAATCGTAGGTAACCAACATTGGTTCAGGAGAACCTGTCCATATTTCCATACCGGGGTCGCCCATCAGGTTATTCCAATAGGAAAACTTATACACAGCATTGTATGGATTATTAGGGTAACAATTGAATAGATTTAATTTTCCTCGATTAAGAGCACCACCTAAATGATAGATATTATCTACAAAAATTCCATAATAAATACCTGCATCAACACAATTATTAAAACAAGTATTTGTGTCGGGAGTTGCTGTGCCAATTGCAGCAATTGCTCCTTTTGGATTGCCTGGTGAACCAACTTTTAAGAATCGTTCGGTTCTCGAGTCATAGGTTCCTTCAAAATCCCCCACGCTACAAGTTAATAACACAGCCACAGGAAGCATGAAACCATTATTCAAATTACTAATTTCATCGAGACCCCATCCACTCATACCATAATATCCACGATAATTAAAATAACTGACACCTTCGTTGAATCCATTACTCATTTGGGAAACCCAGGGAGCTGAATAGACCTCTGTAAATGAAAAATTATCTGAATATTGATTAATCATTTCTTTAATACTAATTTTTGTATCTACGCAAGATTGTCCTGAAATAGTCGGATCACCAACTAATAAGGTTTTATTATACCAGTTAGTATTTCCTAAATAAGGTTCTTTCTCATAATGTAAAATTTTGTAAATTATGGTTTGAAGCTCAAATATTGAATTAAAAGATAAGCGACCGACAAAAGCATCAGCTAAAATATCATTCCCTTCTAGAAGCACATAATAATGATCTCCTTCACCGCCATCAATATGACCTGTAGGTATAGAAAAATTTCCTCCTGCATCACCCACTAAGCAAATAAATTCCGGGGGATTTTCCCAAGTATCATAAGCATTTTGAATATAATCTTTAATGGAATTAAGAGTTGTTCCAGTTTGGGAAGTATTAGCTGCTACTATATGAAATCCTTTTTGGTGTTTCCACTCTATCAAATTCTGCAAAGCTGATTCGACTTGAGGATCGTCAGGATATATAAAAAGATAATTTGGTTGATGGAATTCATCTTGTCTTTTTGATTCTGAATCATAATTTAATAGTAATGATTTATAGGTGGATTCAAATGACTTTGAATTCGGTTTATCGTTTGTTTTTACATTAATTCCACCTGAACCCTCACAATTTACAACTAATTCAACATCCTTGTAAATGGTTAATTCCCTGGTTCTGGGATCATACTGAAAGGGATTTACTGTTACATTAACCACCCTCAAGTCACGCATAATCGCAGGTTCTCCAACCTCCACAATATTTCTTGGAAAAACCTCATCTCCTGAATAGAACAATTCATCAATTGTGAATTCATTTCTGTTAGGTTGGCTTTCTGATAATAATTCCTGTTGAGGATAAACCAGGATGTCTGAAAGAACTTCTTTCCTATAGCTTATCATTTCAACAGAAATAGCTCCCTCATTCGGCAAAGCAATTAACCTGGTAAATGTTGGAAGTTCAGGTTTGCCGAATTCTAACAATTCTCCTTCGTTCCAATATGATATCTTCTGAAAGTTCTTTCCTGATTCTGAAATATTTTCTGTTTCATACTCGCCTAAAGAAAAATGAATTTCTGTTGTCTTAAGATCGCTGTATTGGTTTTCAAATAAAGGTTTATGAGCATTATCAAGAATCTCGACTCTTATGGAAAAAAGGGTTATACTAATAAATATTAATATTAAAATTACTAATTTTTTCATTTTTTCTCTAAAATAATCAGATAAATTTCAGAGATTATTAAAACCCTGTTAAATCATTTTAAAATTCCATATCAAAACCAGCCTGGAGAAATTATTGTTCAAGCTGGTTTTGTCTTGTTTCAGTTTTATTTGAGAAGCAACATCTTCCTGCTTTTCTCAAAGTCACCTACTTTCAAACTATAGAAATATATTCCCGATGCCACAGGTTTTCCATTATCATCTTTACCATTCCAAATAATTGAAGATTGATTATTGAATATTGAATATTCTCGGATTTTCTGCCCTTTCAAGTTATAGATTATCAATTCGGCGTCTTCGGTGTTTTCAGTATTTAATTCAAAAGAGATCGTGGTAGAAGGATTAAAGGGATTGGGGTAATTGTATAATTGGATTTTACTTGCAGAAACTTGATCATCCACTCCAACTCCTATTAGATCAATATCATCATCGTCACGGGGTTCAAGTTTAAAAGCACTATAGGTAAAATCAGTAACACCGGTGATAGAATAGATAAAGTCATCTAAAACTGGAACATAAGTATAATCACCCAGATGTCCAACAATACATGGACCACTACCATCATCTATTTCCCATTCACCGTTGCCCAGGTCTTCGTTAGTAACGGTTACATCCTGAACTTTTACAAGTACACTTTCGTAATCCTCGGAAGAAGCAAGAGCAGATGTGGAGATAATAACAGGGGCAGGAATGTCTGCCGTTCCAAGAATAGTCATATTAATGATATCTGTGATCTCGGTTTTATCGAAATATTCATCTACCATGCCGGAAATGACGATTTCGTCACCAATTTCAACTGATTGTAGGGGATAGATTACTATTCCGTTCCAAGCTCCCGGACCATCCTGAATGAAGAAATAATATTCAAAAATAGCTGTAACAACTCCTGTAGTTTCTACTAATTCACCAACATGGGGTGACGGGCCTGTAGGGGAATATTGGATCTCATAGATCGTGTAGGGTGTAACAGGGATTGGCTCAATTATAGAGAAAGGACCATCACTTTGATCCATCGGATCACCATCAATTGCATCGGAAATAATAATTGCATACCCGTCACTGATAGTGTGATCGGTCGGGATGTTCCATTCCCATGAACCATCATTTTCGGTGGAAGCAACCAGCACTTCGCGAGTTCGGTCCCAGAGCATTCCAAGTTCGATCTTCACGTTTTCATCAAAATTGATAGATGTCCAGGTAATTGGATGAGTAGAACCCTGTTCCCATTGTTCTCCACCGTTTGGACTGACAACGATGATCGTGGGCTCAGGAGTTCCTCCGATAGTCTGGCCATTATTCAGGTTTCCGGGAGTTTCTAGTGCAGGTTCCTGCCATATAAAATCAGCATAAACAGATCCTGATCCAAACAGTTGAAGAGACTCTCCGATCTCTCCCGGTTCACTAACGCCAATATCGATAGAAGTAACGCCATTTGCAGGTCCACCAATAGCGGTAAAAGTTCCTTCATAACTCAGGAACTGTCCGGGAATGAGTGTACCCTGGTAGTCGATAGCAATACCATCTGGAGATCCATTTTGGATGCCACCTTCCGGGAATTCATAATAGTAAAGAGTAAAATTCTCACTGCTAGTTCCGGTAATAAACAGATCTAAGGTTTTTGAATTGTAACTAGCCCCTCCATTGCCGTTATACAGGGTGATCGTAAAATCGCTTAATGTATAACTTCCTGCATCTTCGAGAACTATTTCGAGAAATTCTCCTACATCTGTACTGACATTGTCGTAATGAAATTCATTCAGCCAGATATTTTGTGCTGATAATGAAATTGCTAATGAAAATAAGATAAATATGACATTGATTTGCTTCATTTTTTCCTCCTAATATTTTACCATTCTTTGATCTCTATCTGTCTAAGAATTGGTTCAAGTTTTGTGGTAGCAATTCGCTGATATTCCTTAATTGCTTCCTGGAACCTGAACCAGTGAGAATGCTTATAATTTTTTTTAAAACTTAATTTGTCCTTAATAGGATCAAATTTGTATTTTTTATCATCCAGGAAATTGATATCTTCCTTAATCGATTTTTCAAACCAGGAATTGGGATCGTATTTTCCATCCGTACCGAAATCTGCCAACAGTTCTTTGTATTTTTCGATCCTAACTTTTTTTTGTTTTGGATAAAGATTAATCTGAGATTCTTTAATAGGTTCACTTATAATATCCGAAATATTTTTTTTAACTTTTGACCATTCAGGTGGATTAGTTGTATACATGAGATAATTCGTGTATAATTTATTGGCAGCCAGCAAGACGCGATCGATATTATTGACTTCTTTATTTTCATCTATCAGACGAGGGTCGTGCCATAACAAATTTGGAATATCCGGTTTGAATCCTGCGTCGGCATGACCGATATTTGGAGTAAGTGTTTGCCATACACCTTTCATAGCATTGATCTCATCGAAGGTTCCTACAAAATTTTGATGAGCTAATGTATCGGCTAACATATGTGAGGCTATACCAAGAGTGTAGAGATTTTCATTTTTTGTAGTATCAAAAAATATCTCCTGGGCATGATTACTGGAAGGTGTGGTCATCAAAAGGTGCATTTTTCCATCTCTGCGGCGTGCTTTGGCACTGGTGGGATCTCCCGGCAGGAAGTGGAAAAGCAGGTAAACACGCATTAGTTTCTTTTTGGGTTTTGTTATATCCATAGTCTGGGAGAAATAGTTCTCGTAAAATGAACCATCGGGAATCTCGATCTTGAACCTGGTTTTGTTATCATCTACAAACTGCGACGAATAGGCAATTATCTCTGCTTCATCGGAATCAAATCCTGCTTCCAGAGCTATATATTTTGTAAGATAGTAATGAAATTCAATATTCATTCTCAAACTCCAATTTTTAGAAAAAGAAAATACAACTTCTTATAATAAAATAAAATAAATCCATCCCTAAGTATATTTTATGAAATATTTCCAGTGTGTCAACAAAATTATCGAATACAGAAAAAAGATGAGTGGAATATGTTAGCAGATAGTTTAAATTACATTTTGAACT
Source organism: Candidatus Cloacimonadota bacterium (assembly GCA_030668345.1). Lineage (GTDB taxonomy): Bacteria > Cloacimonadota > Cloacimonadia > Cloacimonadales > TCS61 > JACNIV01. Next base: position 15,432 of record DAOUUD010000010.1, read on the forward strand.
TAGATAAACAAGTGTGAAAAATGATAAAAAAAAGCCCACCTTATTCGGCAGGCTTTAACGACTATTTATTTTCATTTAACAGGTCGGCATAAAGCGGAAATTGGGAGCAAAATTCACCAACCTCTTTCTTGATGGCAAAAAGTTTTTCTTCGTCCTGGTAGTTGATATGAACCTGCAAAATAAACTCTGCGATCTGTTTCATTTGCTCTTCTTTCATTCCGCGTGTAGTAACTGCTGGAGTTCCCAGACGAATACCGGAAGCAACGAATGGTTTTCTCGTATCAAAAGGAACAGTATTTTTATTAGCAGTAATTCCAGCTAAATCCAGGCAGCCTTCCATTTTTTTTCCGGAGGGTCCACCTTCTTCTTCTGTTCCCAGATTGACGAGCATAAGATGTGTGTCTGTTCCACCTGAAACGAGATTGAAATCTTTTTCTGAAAGGGCTTGTGCCAAACTGGTAGCATTAAATAAAATCTGTTTTTGGTATTCTTTGAATTCAGGCGTAAGAGCTTCTTTGAAAGCAGTGGCTTTAGCAGCAATAATATGCATAAGAGGACCGCCTTGTGTGCCCGGGAATACCCAGCGGTCAACAGCTTTGGCATATTCTTCTTTGCATAGTATCATGCCACCACGTGGACCACGTAATGTTTTATGCGTTGTTGTTGTAACAACGTCGGCATAAGGAATTGGACTTTGGTGCAAACCAGCAGCAATCAGCCCGGCGATGTGTGCCATATCTACCACGAATTTTGCGTTCACTTCATCTGCAATTTCACGGAATTTGGCAAAGTCTATTTTTCGCGGATATGCACTTGCTCCAGTCAGAATCATTTGTGGTTTAACTTTAAGAGCGATTTTCCTGATCTCGTCGTAATCGAATTGCTCGGTTTCCTTGTTAACTCCATAAGGAACGATGTTAAATAGAGCCCCGGAAAAACTTAGAGGATGTCCGTGAGTAAGATGTCCGCCGTGAGAAAGTTCCAGACTAAGGATTGTATCACCGGGATTGATGATGGCAAAATAAGCAGCCATATTTGCCTGTGAGCCGGAATGTGGTTGAACGTTTACATGCTCTGCTCCGTAAATCTCTTTGGCTCTTTCGATAGCAAGCTTTTCCACCTTATCAATGAATTCACAACCTCCGTAATATCGGCCATAAAGGTTGTAATTTATTTTATCTGTTTTTTTGCTCCAGCGGTATGGATAGCCTTCGGCATATTTATTGGTAAGAACAGATCCGGCAGCTTCCAATACAGCTCTGGAAACAAAATTTTCGGAAGCGATCAGTTCCAGGTTTTCAGATTGGCGTTTCAATTCGCTGTGCATTGCTGCATATAATTCGGGGTCTTGTTTTTTTATGAATCTCATTTTTTATTTTTCTCCTTTTTCATATCTTGATATTTTATCTATTCGTCTCTGGTGCCTTCCTCCATCAAATTCTGTGGAAAACCAGACTTTGATGATCTTTTTTGCTAAGTTATGGGAAATAAATCGTCCCTGAAGAACAAGGATATTTGAATCGTTATGTTTACGGGATAAGCGTGCAAGTTCCACTGAATTACATAGAGTTGCCCGAATTCCTTTCACTTTGTTAGCTACAATACTCATCCCAAGGCCACTTCCACAGATCAAGATTCCTCTTTCGCATTCACTTCTGGCAACTGCTTCTGCAGCTTTGAACCCGGTGTCTGGATAATCCATGGAATCAGTTGAATGAGAACCAAAGTCTATAAGTTCATGTTCTGTTAAATATTCTTTAATAGTTTCTTTCAATTCAAATCCAGCATGATCGGAGGCAAGAGCGATTTTCATATTTAATTCCTTATTAAAATATATTTGAAACAACTGTTTTTATCCAATATTTAAATGTCAATCTTTGTGATTTTCAAGAAATAAAAAAGGACGTAAGAATAGTAATTCTTGCGTCCTAAAAAAGTATTAGATACTATTTTTGAAAAATCATAGCCACTACGGTCTTATCATTTCCACCCATACTGGACATCATGCCAAAAGATTTATCAGGACTTATTCTTACCTGGCAGTCACCGGATTTTCCGGAGAGTTGTTTAACAATATCACAAGCCTGCCTAACTCCGGTTGCTCCGGTTGGATGACCATAACCCACAAGACCTCCGGTTGTATTGGTAGGGATTATTCCATCTAATTTTGTATTTCCTTCTTTCACGAAATCTGCTCCCTCTCCATATCCGACCAAACCAGCTGCTTCAACTGCCATTAATCCGGCAATTGTAAAGCAATCGTGAACTTCCAGGACTCCGAGTTCAGAAGGTTTGATTCCTGCTCTTTCCTGTGCTCTTTTTGCTGCGATTTCACAAGTTGACAGCTTTGTTAAATCAGGTGGGGGAGTTGTGAGATTATCTTGAACCTGGGCAAAAGAAATAACTTCTATTGCATCTTTTTTTTCGACTCCGATTTTCTTTAAACCTTCTTCGGAAGCGAAGATTATTGCTGCTCCACCATCAGAAACTTTTGAGCAATCAAAGACATTAATATGTTCGCAGAATGCTTTTGGATTTGGCTTCATCATACCTGTTCCGAAAAGGTCGGAATTTTTATTATGGTATTCCTGCGATTCAGGATTTTTGCGGGCATTTTCAACCGCATTTACATACCACTGAGCCATTCCTGCTCGAATTTTGTCATGTCCGTGCTTTTCAAAACAAGCTCCTGCTCTTTGAGAAAATAAATCAGGAAAGAAATAAACATGACCTTTTTTTCTATTGCCAGAAAACCAGTCAGCAGCAGCAAGAAAATCTGCTCCGTAAATTGCTTTTACAGAGTTCTGAACCTCGACTCCAATACACAAAACAACATCAGCTAAATCTGCCAGAATAGTTTTAATAGAAGTTGTTAAGGCCAATCCTCCTGAATCACAAGCTCCTTCTACGCGAGTGCAAGGTTTATATTGAAAAGTGGGATGAACATACGGAAAGAAACCACCAAGGTTTCCCTGTTTACAGAATCTTGCTGCAATGAAATTCCCGATCACACCTTCGTCGATATTTTCCGGATTTTGGATTTGAGCGATTGAACCGAGTCCCGCTTCCTTGATATAATGTTCAAGTCCCGGACGAGGTTTTTTGGGATGGAATTCTTTTCTGGCTGTTCCCAAAGCAACTGTATAATATGGTGCACAAGCGTATATTTTTTTTCTAAAATATGACATGATATCTCCTTTATATGAAATTATTTATTGGACCGTAAAGCCAAAAAAATCCATTCATTAGAACATCGTTTACTTCTTTCTTGGAATCTGCAACTCCGTCTTTGACCAGGTTTTCACCGATTTCTTTGGTTGCTTTTAGGAAATCGAGAGCTATATTTGAACCATAAGTGTTCATTCCTTTCAGGTTATTGAAATGAGTTTCGAGTTTTTCCATTTTCTGAATATCCATCAGAAGTGCGCGCCATGGTGCAAATTTCTCATTTGTCGGATTGAGTTTTTTATCAATTTCCGTAGCCCATTCTTCATCGAACATATAATATTTTCCCTCCTCGATGTTGTAAACTCCTGCAGGACGATTCTTTTCATATTTGATAAAACCGTCTTTTTGGGAACCATCCGGATTTTGTCCGCCAGCGATCTTTTTATCCATAAATTTATTCAGCAGATCACTATTCAGATGTTCGAGTTTAAGATGAGTTCGCATCACTCTTAACAGAGATTGGAAAACATCGAGTCCTACATAATCGATAAGCTGGAAGATTCCCATAGGACGAACCAGGAAATCCTGAGATACTTTATTCATAATATAAAGCGCACCGTGATAACCGTATTCATCTTTTAGTTCTTCCACTTTGTTCATAGCATAAAGTCCGTCCCTGCTGAAATGTCCATTCCCGATAAAGCCGGAAATATCTGCAGCTGGAACTAATTTTTTACGCAATCTCTTGCCAAATTCCAGACCGGTTTCTTTCAATTCTTCAGTAGTATTATCAGCATAAATGATCTCCACCAATTTCTGAATTACAGGCGGATTATAGAAATGATAACCAACGATCCTTCCACCCAGTCCTGCTTGCTCATCGAGATAGGATATCGGGATGCTGGAAGTATTGGTCAGGAATAAAGCGTCATTAGAACAAATTTCCTTCAAATTTTTCAGTACTT
>DAOUUD010000192.1 GCA_030668345.1 Candidatus Cloacimonadota bacterium
CATCATACCCAAAGTGTTCCAGAATAGCTGCATCATCAGTGAAATATAATTTCTCGTTTTTTGCTTTCCGATGGCATTCCATGATAAGTTCATAAGAAAAAACCTGTGGAGTTAAAGCGCTTGCCAGGTCTTCTCTCGGTACAGTGTTAACGATCCTTCCATTCTCAATTTTTTTGACTGTATTTTTTATTTTTGAAATGGGAATCACAACCTGTTTTTCTTTTACTAAAACCAGTAGCTGGGAAATCTCTTTTTTTGTAACGAACGGTCTTACAGCGTCATGAATGAGTACATACAAAGTGTTTTCCGGACAGGCGAGAAGAGCATTATAAACTGAATCCTGTCGCAGATTACCACCAGTAATGATCTTTATTTTTTTTTGTGGATATTCTTTTATTATAAGTTTGGAATATACATCGATCTCATCTTGTGGTAGAGTAATAATTATTTCATCGATCTCTTCATGAAATACAAATTTATCTACCGTCCAGAATAATAAAGGACGTCCTTTTATTTTTATGAATTGTTTTTTAGTTTGACCTATCAGTCTTTTACCAATTCCACCAGCGGTGATTATAGCTATGTTTCTATCGCTCATTATATCTCCATCAGGGCATTAGGAAATAAATTTAAGGGATGAGTGTCAAGGAAAAGTATAGATGAAAAACAAATGGGGCAGCTTAGCTGCCCCACATTTAAATTAATGATCACATAAATTTGTGCCGCTTTGCAAAGTTTGAAGAAGATATTGTTCCACAAGTGCTTTAGGTTCTGATTCCTGCACACCAATAATTACCTGAATATCATTCTGAGCAAAAAGCTGTTGAGCTCTACTACCCATCCCTCCGGCAATAATAGCATTCACTCCAAGATTTCTGAGAAAGGCTGGAAAGGCACCGGGCTCATGTGCTGGTGTAACCACTGCTTCTTCTTTAACGATCTTGCCTTCATCGGTAGTAAATATGACGAATTTTTCACAATGTCCAAAATGAGGGCTGAGCTTTCCATTTGTTGTTGGAATAGCGATTAATGTTTTCATAATCTCTCCTAATAGGTTTTATTTAATGATTTTTTATCTTTATTATTTCGTAACAATAACACAAAAGGTATAGAACCGATTGCAACAAAAGCAGATATCTTATAGGTTAGTTCAAGTCCTATCTTGTCGGAAAAGAAACCCACCAGCATGATCATTATAGAACTTAGAATAAAGTTGATTGTCATATACACACCGTTGATAAAAGACATATGTTCGGAATCCAGATCATGTACCAGTGCCAGCAATACCGGACCACTTCCAAACAAGAAGAATCCGGTAATGATCAAGATCGGAATGGCAAAAATACCGTGAACACTTATAAACAACCACATAAGGATCGGATTCACAACAGCAATTATTAACAGCGAATTTCTTCTGCCGATTTTATCAGAGATAATTCCTGAAACAAATGTTCCTCCAGCTCCGGCAAATTGCAAAATGGAAAGCGAAGCACCTGCAATCCACAAACTTGAACCCTGTGCAGTTAGATAGGTAGGCAGATAGATTGTTAATGCTGCTTTCATGGCAGAACGGAAAAAAGTGAACCCGGCAATAATAAGGAAAAATGGTATCAGTTTTCTGAAAGTTTTTCTTGCTCCCGCTTCTTGCTCTTTAGCAAAATCTTTTCTAATTTCAATTTTTCTCAATCTGAAGAACAAAATAATTGAAGCGATTAATCCAAACGGGATCAGCCTGTATGTTCCTTCCAGACCCCAAAGCGAGATTGCTCCAAGAATCGTGAGAGGACCAAGTGTGCGAGCCAATTCGCCACCAAGCATATAAAAACTCATGCCTTTACCCAGCTTATCGTGCGATATATGTTTTATCATTACAGGAGCTGGAACATGAAATAAAGCAGAACTAATTCCTGCCACAAAAACAAGAATTACCACAATAATGTAGTGTGGAGCAAGTCCCAGCAAACTCATAGCAATAGAAGTAATAGCAGGAGCCATTATAATAAAATAACGTACACATATCTTGTCTGCAATCAGACCGATAAATGGATTGGACAAAGCTGGAATTTTTCGGACTACATCCAGTAATCCAGCCAGGAAAACAGTTATTCCCAGCTTATCTATTAATAGCGGTAGAAGCGGTGCTAAAAATGATGAATATATGTCATGCATCAAATGCGCAACGGAAACAGTTATTACATTTTGAAACTGAAATTTATTTTTTTTTACCATCCGGATAGAATCCCCATGTATCCCACAAATAAACCTACTAACAGGTTAATGATCTTAACTACAATAAAAGTTCTTTTACTTTCTGCCAGTAGCGGTAACATTCCATGACCGTCCTGTACGATCGAGCTTGCCAGAAGTATGCTGAACGGAATAGAACCTTGTATAAATAATGTAACAAAAACCAGGTGTGGGCCAGACTGTGGAATTAAACCTGCCAGACCTGCAACCAACAGCACTATTAGCAAATTAGATTCCATCCAGCTTTGCACGTTCCAATATTGAAGTAATATTTGTATAATCAACAAAGTACCAAAAGTCCAGACAAATATCCTGGGGATATGTATTTTCACGATGTGGTTCCAGAGATGTTCTTCCAGAAAATGTTCAGGAACGGTGAGAACAACAAAAAGAGCAAACATTGAAGACATCAAAATCGTGATTTTTATCCATGCCTGTTCATCATGTCCGATACTTCCAATACTGATCCCTATTAGAAGTATTGAGACAAGCAGGATCAAAAGCATACGCTGTATTGAAATGTGTCTGAGGTTCAACAAAATATCTTTGCCGGGAAAACAATCACATTTTTCTTGTTCGTGTAAAGGAAGTTTTTGCAATTTCAGTTTTGCGGTGAAATTGATTTTCGGAAAAACAGCATCAGTTATCATTCCTGCCAGAATACCAATGAAAAAGGTGATGCTGAAAAGCAGAATTGCCTTGTCGGGGAACATTGCCAGCATCACAAAAGCTTCATCTCCGCTGGTTGCTATCATTGCTGCAACAAGAGCTCCGATAGATACAATGTTATGTGAGAACATGGCAACAACGGTAAAAGCTCCCAGGCACCCGGGAATAGCTCCCAGCAGGGCAGCAAGAATGTATTGCAGCCATTTCGAGCGTTGAATAAAACTATGCCAGACTCCCCTGGTTTGAACATTCACATATTCTATCACCAGCATCATCACGAAGACAAAACCGGTGATCATTAAACTATTTTTTAGAACTTCAATTAAGATCATAATCCCTTTTAATATTCATCCCTTTTAAAACTATATTATTTTCCATAACGCCAATATTTCTGGCGATAACCGGACATTTGACTTTCAAAAGGAAGAAGACGGATCTGTCAACTCCGGAGAGTCCTTCATAATTTCCCTGTCCTTTACTGATTATCATATCCGCATTTTCAAATTTACGAATAAAGTTATCATTACACAGGTCAAGAATTGTGCCTGGTGCAGTTGTGCCGGAAGAAATAACTTTTGCTATTTTATCGATTCCG
>DAOUUD010000089.1 GCA_030668345.1 Candidatus Cloacimonadota bacterium
AGTAAAAGTAACTATCAAATTTGAAATACTTACGTTAACCTCTGTGTTACCTATCACACTTAAAGAAAGAACATCTCCGTCAATATCATCAACATACGGTGAGAAATCTTCCACCAGACTGCTATCTTCGGCAAATGTGAAATCATCCGGAAGAACTATTGTTGGAGTATTATTATTTATCTCCAGAGTTACCGGTACTATGATCTGAGATTCATCGGGATCATTGCTATCGACAATGATATTTGCAGTATATGTTCCCCTGGTCAATGTAGTTGCATCAAAGTTTACATCAAAAGTTACAGGCGCAGAAAAAGCTGGAATTAAGCAGGCATTGGAGCTTAAAGAGAGCCAGGATATCGAAGGGCTAAAGGTTTCTGTTGATAGAATCACATCATCGAAGAACCAGCCAGCATAATCGTTAGCCACAGAATCTAATGTATCAAAATAGAAACGTATATAAATGACATTGCCAATATAAGGTGTAATATCCAGAGTTGTTAAAATCCAACCACCACTCGAACCACTTGGTGCTGTGTGATAATTTCCCCGTAAAGGAATCCAAGAAGTTCCTCCATTTATTGAAACATCTACCATACATTTGTCATAGCCTAACTCAGTTTCATAATTTTCATAAAAATATAAGTATGTATTCCCAGTTACTCCGGTCAGGTCGATTGCAGGTGATACTACAGCTGTATTTATCCTGTTACCGGTAACATAATTATTCTGTCCTTCAATGCCACACCACCAACTAGTGTTCACGCTGTTGTAATTAATATTGGTCTGATGCCACAAATCATCAGTGGTTCCTCCATATAACTGTGTTGTCCAGCCATTTACTCCCAATTCCATATCATCTGTGAAGAAGATGGCACGTTGTGCCAACTGATTCATCATTTCCTGGAAGGCATGGGGATAACCATCTGGCTTGATAACATTTGGTTGAACATGTCCTAATCTATAGTTTGATATATCACCAGTTGCATTATTAGACGGTTTTAGGTATAATGGAATTCCATCTGTTGTTTCTTCGATACTGAGAGTAAGGAAAAGATTTTCTCCACCGTCATTAGAAATCGTAAGTGTTTGCGTAGAAATATCTCCCGTATTTAAATTCTCTGTAAAAGAAGTAGGATCAACATCGATATCCGGAGGGTAGATCACATTTAATGTACAAGGTACCGTAACAGGTCCACCGCCGTTATTTGTTATGAGGATATCTGCTGTATATGTTCCGGTTGTAAGTCCTGAGGAATCGAAAGTAATATCAATTACATCTGTTTCTCCCTGGTTGCAAGACCCGGAATTCGGGATATACGAAAGCCATGTTTCTGTAAATTGCTGCGTTAAGGTGGTAGATCCATACACAGTATGAGGTGGGCTTCCATATACATCTCCATTTATTTGATAATCAAGAGTGATATCTCCAGCGAAACCGGAATGAATAGAAACGTTTACGGTTGCATTAGCAAATTCTCCCCCGTAAATATTCCCCCATCCACCATTATCATCATTCCAATGAAGATAAGCTCCATTACCTGTTGTTCCATCATAAACAAGATCTCCACCTGTACCGCCAACGAAGTTTGTGCCGGAATTCACAGTCACACCCGATGGAAAATCTACATAAATATCAGTTAACCATTCTAAATCGGTGCTGGCATTATAAACTGTCAAATTCCAGGTAGTAGTCTGTCCTGCAGTAAAGGTATTTGGAATGCAAATTATGTAAGATCCGGCGATATTATCCATGCCCTCTGTAAATCCATGTGAAAGTGAATATGTAAGAGTTGAACCCGGATCACCAATATTGGAGATGAACATCTGCTGCGTATCGGTTTGATTCATTTCTAGTGTGGCAGTGAATGATGTTGGTGTAACATCAATAACCGGATCGATCGCATCACCATTTTCATCAATAAAAGTACGAACAACATAATTACTGTCTATCCTGTTTTGTCCGAAAAGCTGAATGACTGTAAGTACTAACAGGATTGCTATGATTAATTTAAAATGTTTCATATTTCCTCCTAGCTTTTTTCATTCTTAATATTATATATTTATAATTATTTTAGCAATTATTAGGCCAAAAGTTAAATAATAGTGCTTTATTGTATCTAACTACTTATTTTTAAAATAAATAGAGATATTTTGCATTGTATGTCACACAAAAAAATATTTTTCAGAATGACATTTATTTTGTACGTGAGGATAAAAATATGTAATTATTTTATGTCAATAAATCTGCTTACTATAGTAAATTTAAATTACTATTTATTTACTTGAAAAGTGTTATCATCCTTCTCGAAATAATCAATTATCTGATTAATAGCTGCAATCCCTGCGTTAATATTTGCTTCCAGAGTTTGTGCACCCATCTTTTTAGGTGTAAAATAAACACGATCACCAAGTTTTTCCAACATTTCATCTTTCTTTTCAGGAGCTACATCGGAAGCATATTTTAGATCACTTCTTTCAGTTAAAACCTTCAGGATGCTATCTTCACATACAACTTCTTTACGTGCGGTATTGATAATCGTAGCACCCGGTTTCATAATGCTGAGAAGTTTATCGTTAACATATTTTTGTGTTTCCGGAATGGAAGGAAGATGCAATGAAACATAATCACAAATGTTATAAAGTTCTTCGACCGAATCAACTGGAACAACTCCCTCAGCATTCATTTTCTCTTTATCTACATAAGGATCAAATGCCAGTACTTTCATGTCAAAACCTTTGGCAATACGGGCTACATTCTGTCCTACATTTCCATAAGCGTGAATTCCAATGGTTTTACCTTTCAGCTCAGTACCCGACTTACCATTAAACTGACCTCGCGCCATATAAATCATCATGCCAAAAGCCAGCTCAGCAACAGCATTGGAATTTTGTCCTGGAGTGTTCATACAAACTATACCTTTTTCGGTAGCTGCTTCACAATCGAGATTGTCGTATCCAGCACCGGCACGAACTACGATCTTCAGGTTATCTGCATTTTCAATAACTTCACGTGTAACCTTATCGCTTCTCACGATCAGAGCATCCACATCTTTTACTGCAGCCACCAGATCAATCTGCTCGGGATATTTCTCTATGAGAATGAATTCATATCCACTGTCTTTACAAATTTTTTCAATATCTTTGACTGCCTTCTTTGCAAAAGGTTTTACTGTGGCAACAAGAATTTTTTTAGCCATTTTGCCCTCCATTTTTTTGAGTCATTTAATGTCTCAGTTAAAAAATCGGTCAAGTAGAAATAGTTAGGAAATTATCCAAAACAAAAAACTTGACGAAAAAACTGAAAAACAAGTCTTATCCAAAAAAAATAAGGAGACACAATGAAGAAAATCAATGCCTATAAGATAATCAGTTTAGTAGCTCTCATAGTTCTTCTTTTCATATTGATTTTACCACAAACTTATAATGTTAATAAAAAACAGAAAGCCGAAGAATGTATTAGAAATATGAAAACTATCTATGAAGCTATTGAAAGATATTTGATGGAACGGGAAGAAGATTTTACCGGCACAGCCCAGGATCTGATGAGAATGAACTATTTGAAGAAGACCTTCGAATGCCCTGAAAATGGAGTTGGTGACAAGTATTTCATGCATGGTGATTTCAAAACCGGCGAGATAATTGTGAGATGCCCGCATGAAGAAAAATTCCCGGATCACAAACTTCCGGAAAGCATATTGGAATAAGAAAAAAATCTTAAATAAAACCTTCAAGTCCGCTTGAAGGTTTTTTTAATAGCCTTATGAAATATCAGGAATTTTTAGATTATATCTATCAGCGTCATTCAGGAAATGTAAAATTAGGATTGGACAGAATAAATAACATCCTGAAGGAAATGAATTACCCGAATTTGGCTCTTAAGGGAATTCATATAGCAGGAACAAACGGCAAGGGTTCCACTGCTGCTATGTGCGAAGCCATGTCTCTTCAATATTACTTAAAAACGGGTTTGAATACCTCTCCTCATCTGGTAGATTACCGTGAACGAATACGCCTTGATGGAGAGAATATCAATTTAAAAAAACTTATAAATATTTATAAAAAATGGGGACCGGTTTTCGAAAAACATGAAGCTTCTTTCTTTGAGATCACAACTGCCATGGCTTTTAATTATTTTCAGGCAAATAATGTTGAGAACGCCATTTTCGAGGTTGGCTTGGGTGGGCGACTGGACGGCACGAATCCTTTTGCTGCTACCGTTTCCGTAATCACTACAATTTCTTTCGATCATACAAAAAGCTTGGGTGATACTATTGAGAAAATAGCTTATGAAAAAGCAGGAATCATAAAAGAGAACACTCCTGTAGTGCTGGGTAAAATGGATAGAGCTGCTGTAAAAGTCATAAAAAAAATAGCTCTGGAAAAGAATGCTCCGGTTTATGAATTTGGAAAAGATTTCGATATATCCGACATTCACATCGATGATAACGGAAGCACTTTTAATTATAATGACCCGCAGATCGAATTACCCGGTCTCACGATCAATCTCCTCGGCAAACATCAACCTTATAACGCTGCCGTAGCAATTAAAGCTTTCTCTCTTTTCCTGCAAAAAACAGGAAAAACTTTTGATGAAACAAAAATACGAAAAGCTCTTACCAATATAAACTGGCCGGGACGCATGCAGATAATATCCAAAAATCCGACCGTGATCATTGATGGAGCCCACAATGAAGAAGGAATGAGAGTTTTAATAAACAACCTGGAAGTTCTCTTTCCTGATAAAAAGATATTTTTTGTTTTGGCTATCTTACGTGATAAAAATCTGGAACAAATAATTCAAGATGTATGCAGTGTAAGCTACAAGATATATATTTCGAAAAACAAATCTACCAGGGCAGCAGAAATTGAAGATCAACTGGATATTGTGAAGAAACATCATACTAATTTCGAGATCGTGATGGATGTTGTAGATGCTGCAAAACAGGCCATTTCGGAAGCTGACAAAGAAGATATTGTTATCATTTCGGGTTCGTTATACACCATTTCGGAAGTTCTGAAAGAAAAGGAAAAACTGCATCTTCGACTAACACAATCCAAAAAAATTGACAAATAAAGATTCTATCTTTTATTCGTTGTGTATTATAGATTATATTAAGGAGGAAGGTCAATGAAGAAAAGTAAGCTAATTTTTTGTGGTTTAATCTCAATTATTATTATTATCTCCACCGGATGTGTAGGTTTTTCCGATCCCATTTCCAGGGGTATCGGTCGTGGAATTGGAAGAGCAGCCGGAGAACATGCAGAACAGGAAGCTTATAAAAAAATGGCTCCCAAAGAAAAATTACCACCACCACGATCTGCAAACTGGAGTAACTTTATGGCTATGCAAGCACAGATTGCTTTTACATACAGTTTTACTATCGGGGGTCTGTGGTTAGGTCAAGTCGGTTATGAACCGGGAGAATGGACCAAATTTGAGATCGACACAGGTGGTGGCAATATAGTTGAGATCGAACGTGCATACTTGAAAACGGACGAAAAAGGCAACCATTGGTGGCGGGTTTCCTGGATCGATGGTGAAGATACCTGGATCTACGAATCACTTATCTCATCTGGTGGGAATCTGCTTCGTTTACGTGCCCAAGATACCGATGGCAACGAAGGTGAAATTCCGGTATCCGGTGAACAGATCTATTATCCACCCAGAGATGTTACACAGGAAAGCATCGAAGGTGCCACTATCGGGCAGGAAAATCTTGAAACCAAAGCTGGTATTTTTAATTGCGATCACGTAAAATTCCTGGCTGTGTATGGACAGGGAAATGTGGAATGGTGGCTTTCGAATAAAGTTCCAGGCGGTGTTGTTAAATACCAGATAGTTGATCAGGGTAATGTGATCTGGACGAGTACCCTGGTAGCCAAAGGTGCAAACGCTACAACTATTTTAGGCTCGTATTAATTTTATACAGGGTGGCAGAAGCCACCCTTTTTTTCCTTATGAAAACCGGTAAAATAACGCTGTTTTTCTGTCTGATCATTTTATTCACATGCACTTATAAAAATAACGATTTTGCCCGGAAAGAATATTACCAAACCATACAACTGGATGGGCTTTTTACTATTTCAGGACAAACTCCATTAAATTCCAACTCAATACATAAATTTGAAAGCTGCTGGCGATTTATGTATAGCAAGAAAGGAAATCTGGAACTTGTAGAACATTTGAAATTTGCCGAACTGGCAAATGATCCGCAAAATGGAATTGCCTCTTATAAATGGAATTATGACGAAAATAATAATGTGGTGGAGTTCTGTAAATTTGATGTTCTATGTAATATGAAAGATCTCAATGGAATTGCCCTGGAACGCTATAAATATGACGAATCCGGGAATGTAATTGAACAGAAATCCTTTAAAGCATACAACCTGATTGTAGGCGATACTGCTACTTACCAGATGACCAGTATGAAATATCACACGGATAATTCAATCTCTGAGATCAGCTTCTATCTTCCTTCTATAGAATTACGGGAATTCTATGATGAAAGTACGCTAACGCGTAATTTATATGATATTCGTGGTAACCTGGTGGAAATTGTACATTACGATGAAAATGGAGATCTTGTAGTATGCGGAAAACCACGATTTGCTAAAGCTTGTTTTGATTATGACGAATCTGACAATCATATTAAAACTGCATATTACGATGACAAAGGAAAACCGATAGAAGATAAATTCGGTGTGGCAGTTTATAAATATGAATATGATGAAAAAGGTAATTTAATAAGTACTCAAAAATTTTCTTCTTCTCATAAAAGAATGAAATGATCATTCAATAATTCTTATTCTATTATTAACTTCCGTAATTTCTCTCTTTCTCTCTTCCCCATCCGGAAATCTGATCTTAAGTTCGAATGGAAGTTTATAATCTCCCAATCCAAAATGCTGAATCAGTGAATGCTGATTGGTCGTTCCTTTCCCACCTTGAATTTCCCGGGTTAATATAATTTTTTCATTCGATAAAGTAAGACGTGTCCCAATTCCATCGGAG
>DAOUUD010000121.1 GCA_030668345.1 Candidatus Cloacimonadota bacterium
TAGTTCCGTCCGAACTGGACCTGTCCGGCTTTTGACGGAAGATTTGGACGGAGGAGAGCAAAAAAATGTTAGCTGAATTTGATTTTAAATACGATTCTCCCATAGTTTGTACTGCCATTCATAACGGACATGAGCTGTCTGAAGCTGTAAAAAAGAACCTGGCTATTTCTGAGCAGACCCAATTTTATGAAGAAGATCCTTTTACTGAGAAATTCACAGCTATCTGTAATAATCGAATTATTGTAAATACCAGCAGGTTTGAAGTTGATCTGAATAGGTCCCGGGAAAAAAGTGTTTACCTGAAACCGAAAGATGCCTGGGGATTAAGTGTGTGGAAAAACCAATCATCGAAAGAAGTTCTAAAGGAATCTTACAGGAAATATGAAGGATTCTATAGAATTGTAAAACATCACTTTCTGAAAATGGAGAAAAGATTCGGGAAGTTTTTCATTTATGATATCCATTCTTACAATCATCGAAGAAACGGCATTAAAGCACCTGCAGATAATCCATCAAAAAACCCGGAGATAATTTTGGGAACAAATAATATGCCCGAAAAATGGTTGCCGCTGGTTTATGAAATTCAACATAAACTCCAAAAATACGATTTCTTTAACAGGAACCTGGATGTGCGGATAAACGTTAAATTTGCAGGCGGACATTTTTCCCGCTGGATACACAGAAATTTCCCTGATTCTGCCTGCTGCCTTGCTATTGAATTCAAGAAAATATTCATGGATGAATGGACAGGAGAATTGGATAAAGAAAAGTTTGACCTATTAAAAGAAGCATTGGCTTCTACTTTACCGGAAATTGTGAAAAATTTATAAACAATATGATCAGCGGGTTTAGCTCAGTTGGTAGAGCGTCAGCTTCCCAAGCTGAAGGTCACGGGTTCGAGCCCCGCAACCCGCTCCATAAAATATTGGTATTAAAATTTATTTAAGGAGAGTTTGAATGTTATCTCCCAAGTTTTTCAAGAAAATAGAAAGCACCGTTGGTAAATTAATACTTCTGGCATCAGAGGATAAATTGATTGAAATTAAATTTGACCGATTAATAACAAATGACGAGTTCTATGAAAATATTGAAGAAAATAGTGAGCTTCCAATATTTCTTGATACTGAAGTACAATTAGATGAATATTTCAGGGGAAAAAGAAAATCGTTTTCTATTCCCATTATCTTGAATGGAACAGAATTTCAGCAAAAAGTATGGAAACAATTACAATCGATACCATATGGAGAGACTATCTCTTACCAGGAATTAGCTGAGAAAATTGGAGATAAGAAAAAAGCTCGTGCTGTTGGTGCCGCTAACGGAAAGAATCCCATCCCCATTATCGTTCCCTGCCACAGAGTAATCTCTAAAGATGGCAGTTTAGGTGGTTTTGGAGGAGGAGTACCCGTAAAAAGGTATCTCCTGGAAATGGAAAGAAGAGTTTCCGTGAAAAAATAATTTTTTATTTTACTTTTTCGATCCAGTAATCTGCTATGAGATGAAGTCTATTTTTTATCCTGATCCCCAGATCATAAGCCTCTGAATACGTAAGAAATGCGGTGATTCTGAGCCGATGAAACAACTCCCCGTCTTTGTTTCTTTTTGTCATGCTGGTTTTATAGCCATGTCTCGATAAAACTTTCTGTGTATCTTCCACAATGTATATATCTTTGCTGGCAACAAGTTGAAGTTGATAATCTTTTTCTTCGATTACAACCGGTTCTTCTTTTATAGGTTCTATAACCTGTTCTTCAACAGGTTCTGGAGTAACAGTTTCTGCAGGTTTTTCTACTTCCTTCTTTCCACAGCTTCCCAGAATGATAAATAGACAAAGAAGAATGATATACATTACTTTTTTCATGATCACTCCCTCAAGCTTTAATATACTCGATTCTATTTGATTCAAAAAAAAGTCAATTTATTATTTTTTAACGTGCTCAAAATTTAAATAATATCTAATTGGTTCAACCGCCTGCCCTATTGAATAATTGGGGTCTTGGTTGAGCTAACGATGTGAAGATAAAACTTCGTTCTTCTTATGTAACATACATTGTATCTGCTTTATTTTTCTTTTGTAAGAAATCAATTTGTTCTTCTAATGTTTTAAAATTTGAAAGGTTTATTTCTTCAAATTCTTCCTGTGATGTATTTGTACTGATCATCATATTTTGAATCATTTCATCCATATTATCTTTCGGTATTTCAGGAGACTTCATAATCGAGCTTTTTTGTGGAATTCCATCAATAATTTTAAAATTATAACTTACCATCTCCAGCATTCCGTTTGTTTTTTCTTTGGTCAGGATTCTGTATTCAAAATTATTCTCCCGACCAGCAAAGGGACGAAAGATGTAGATTTTATACATTCGTTCACCTTTGTTAATTCGCATTAGATATGGATCATAATCGAGTTTTTGTTCTTCGAATTTACTTTTCTTACTACCCTTTTTCATTTTCTCCCTTCCAAGCTATTTTATCATGTTCAGTATTTTATTTGCTTTTTCGATAAAGGCTGTCAATTCTTTACCGGAGAATCTCTTCTGTTCTAAAAGTGCAAGTTCATGAATGTATTTTATCAGTAGTTCTACTTTATCTTTTTTCCCTTTTTCTGCAAGTTTAAGGATGCTTTTAATAGTTTCATTTTCAGGATTAACAATGAGGGTATGATTTTTCAGCATATCGAAATCAGTTGATTGCTGCATAAAATTCATTTCCTGGAAACGGCGGGTAAACTCATTAAAGACTATCATAGCCGGAATGTTTTTCGATTTGAGATGTTTGGTTTCCGCTTTTATTTCAAAGTAAGTATTTTTTAGAATTTCAGCATAAGCTTCTTCACCCAGTTTTTCTCGGGCAGACGGTGTTATTTCGTATGATTTGATGTAAGTAAAATCATCTTGCGTTCTGATGAAAGGAGCCAGAATTAAAACTGATTCCGGATATTTTTTTATGAATTCACCATAACTGTCTTTACTGAAACTGGCTTCAATTTTTTCGTTTAAAGTACTATTGAATATTTCCTGTATTTTATCGGAAATTGTTTTGTTAGCAGCATCCACAACTTCCTTTTTATCTTTATCTATCAGGTTCTCGTTGATCTCGGAATCGATGCGGATAAAAGTAACATCCTTGTTTTTCATTTCCATATCCTGGAATAAATGATTATCTAAGATAGAAGAAGAGAAGATCACTTCAATGCCTTGTTCTTTCATCAATTTCAAATAGGAAACCTGGGTGTCTTCACTCTGAGCGTAATAGATCTTCTGCGGTTTGTCTTTGGATTTATTTCTCTCCTGGTATTCATTCACGGTTACAAAATCTTCCTGTGAAGATTTGAAGATAACAAGCTCTCTCATTGATTCATTGAATTTTTCATTTGTAAGAATACCATATTTGATGAAGTGGTTAATATCTTCCCAGAATCCTTCATACTTTTTACGGTCAGATTGGAAAATTTCATTCAAGCTGTCTGCCACTTTCTTGATGATAAAATGGGATATTTTAGCAACCTGCTGGTCTTGTTGCAGAAAGCTGCGGGAAACGTTCAAAGGGATGTCGGGAATATCGATACCACCACGCAGAAGAAGCAGGAATTCGGGAATGATACCTTTCAGGTCGTCTGCCACAAATATATTATTACAGAATAATTTAACTTTACCGCTGTTGATATCTATCTGGTTTTTAATCTTGGGAAAGTAAAGGATACCTTTCAGGTTGAAGGGAAAATCTACGTTGAGATGTATCCAAAAGAGCGGATCATTGTAGTCATGGAATAATTTCTTATAAAATTCTTTGTATTCTTCTTCGGTTACATCTTTCGGTTTACGCAGCCACAAAGCTTCTTTTTGATTTACAATCTCTTTATTAAATTCGATCGGGAAAGGTGTGAAGTTGCTGTATGTTTCTATCAATTCCTTGATCTTGAGGTCTTCCATATATTCGTGATTATCTTTGTTCAGATAAACCGTAACAGTTGTTCCCACTTCGCTCCGTTTGCCTTCTTTCAGCGAAAATTCTATGTCACCTTCACATTCCCAGTAGGCAGGTTTGGAGTTCTTTTTGTAGGAAAGAGAATCTATTGTAACTTTCTTTGCTACCATGAATGTGGAATAAAATCCCAACCCGAAATGCCCGATGATGTTAGCTTGCTTATCTTTGAATTTTTCTACAAAATCTTCCGCCCCCGAAAAAGCGATCTGATTGATATATTTCTTCACTTCCGCAGTGGTCATACCAATTCCGTGATCTATAACCTCAATTGTATTCTTCTTCTTATTGACCTTGATCTCGATCTTCAGGTCTTTTTCATCAAGATCGGGTTCTATGGCTTTTCTTTTACTGATTGCGTCTACAGCATTGGAAATCAGTTCTCTTAGAAAAATATCATGTTCCGAATAAAGCCATTTCTTTATAATTGGAAAAATATTCTCTGTATGAATGGAAAGCTTTCCTGTTCTATTAGTTTGTTTCGATTCATTCATTTTTGACTCCTAAAATTCTATTTTATATTTGTGGGATAAAATAATCAGAAGCAATTACATGTCAAAATAAAATATTAGCACTCCCATAAAAGGAGTGCTGAATAAGGTCATAATATAATATATTTTATTCGTTTAGCATCACTCGCACTTTTTCATCTTCATCGGTATCATTGAAAGAAACTTTAATGATCTCTTCACTGGAAGTAGGCACGAACCTACCAACGTAATCTGCTTTTACGGGCATTTCATGATGCCCTCTGTCAATCAGAACTGCCAGCTGGATCTGCTGGGGACGTCCAAAATCCAGAACACCGTCGATAGCAGCACGAACCGTTCTGCCTGTATAAAGTACATCATCAACTAAAATTACTCTTTTGTCTTTAACATCAAAATTTATTTCTGAGCCTTTCATAACAGGTTGCTCAGCAATAAGCGAAAGATCATCGCGGTATAATGAAATATCCAGTATACCAATCTGCACATCTACGCCTTCAATTTCCTTGAGGTAGGCAGCTAATCTTGTAGCCATGGGAACTCCCCGGCTTCGTATTCCAATTAGTAGAACATTTCCCAGCCCTTTATTGAATTCGATAATTTCATAAGCCATCCGTTTCAAAGTCCTTTCAATTGCTATCTCATCCATAATCAGACTTTTGACTTTCATTTACTCTCCTTTTTATTTGATTCTTTAAATTCAAACTTGATATGAGCTCCATTGGATCTGTTAAATTCCATTTTCCCGTGCAATTGATCTGTGAGAATTCTAATCATCTCCAACCCAAATGTTCCGGATTTTTTAATATCTATATCATGCGGAAATGGCACTCCATTATTACCTGCCTGCAAAATGAATTTTTCGCTTTTTTAATACATCTATTAAATATTTTTCTTTGGCTTTTTCCAGAACATTGTTTTCTTTCTCAGCAAGTTCCAAAGCCTGAAAGCCGCATTCCATACTCATTTCGGAATCAATTCTTCTGTAGGCAGTGGACAATTGATTTAAAATATGTGGTTTTTCTTTGCTCACTACATTGTTCAATAATGTTTCCAGGCTATCAATTTTTGTATTTGCCGGAAGACCGCCAACTAATATAATCAGTAAGCAAGTAATCAAGCTTCTTTTCAATCATTACCCTCTTAGCAGAATTTCTATTTTTTTAATTCATTAAATA
>DAOUUD010000018.1 GCA_030668345.1 Candidatus Cloacimonadota bacterium
CGTTGGGCAGCATATAATGCAAAAAGCTGTCTTTCCCTTCAGCTTCCAGCTTTTCCAGGAATGCTTCCACTATCGGTTCGGAAGGCACCATGAAAGGTAATTTATAAAGAATCAGAAGTTCCAGTGATTCACCCGGTACATCCACTCCCTCCCAGAAAGAATTAGTTCCCAGAAGTACGGAATTGCGATGTTCACGAAATTCTTTGAGCATGGCAGAACGACCTATACCTTTACCCTGTGCCAGAAGCAGAATGTCATTATTATAAAATGGTTCGCTTAGAACTTCGTAAACTTCATTCAGATTTTTATATGCCGTGAATAATACCATGGTTCCGGCCCGTGAAACTTCTACGGCATTCTTAATTATTTCGATGCTCTGGGCGGAAAAGAATTTATCCTTGGGATCGGGTAGAACACCTGCTACCAGTACCATTGTTTGTTTTTTATAATCAAAGGGAGATTGCACAATCAGTTCCTGCACAAATCCTTCTTCCAGCAGATCCAGTCCCATACGACCGGAAAAATATTTGAATTTATCTCTTATTGCCATGGTAGCCGATGTAAAGATGATAGAATCAACCCGGTTATAAAGTTTATCATTAAAGATCTGGTTCACATTCAAAGGGCAATAACACAAAACTCCAGACGGATAATTTTCATCGTAAGTCTGGAAGCTCTCCATCCAATAGGCAAACTCTTTCAGATCGGGATTGTAGAGTATATTGAGTGTGTTATAGTACTCGCCAATAGTTTGCACGATGCTTTCCATTATCTCTTTGTGTTTATCATAATCGATGAATCTCTGTTTGTTGATATCCCCCAGAGCATCTTGTATCGGTATCATTGCTTTGGAAAACTCCTGCCAGAAGATGATGATCTTGCCCAGGTAGTCCGTAAGAAATTCATGATCCTCAAGGTTTTTGATCCTCAGCTTACCGTAGCTGCCGCGTTCATTAACCAGATCACCAACTTTTTTAAAGGATTCGGAGAAAAGTGATTTTTTTTCTTCCAGAAGTTGGATAACATCTTCGATCTTGTTAATGAATTCTGTCTTCCCCGGAAAATCACTTTTCATTGCTGCTGTCTTTAAACCTATCAGCAAACCACTCTGAAATTTTTTGCGTATTGTGTAAAGCTGGGCAAAGAAATTGTTAAAATCCGCATAAGATAGGCTTAACCCCAGTTCAGCAGGAGCAATGTGGGGCAGGTTGTGTGCTTCATCTATAATGAGATTATCGAACTCACCCAGGGTGGCGTTACCGGTTTGCATATCTGCCAGCAGCAGGTGATGATTTATGATAACCAAGTTAGAATCTTCTGCTTTCTTGCGAATGTCCATCAAAAAGCATTGCCGGTAATGAGGGCATCTTTTCCCGCGACACAGAAAGGTATCTGCGGAAAGCCTTTTCCACACACTGCTATCCCTATTCACATCGAATGAACTATTCTCTGAGATGTCACCGGTCGTGGTAAATTCTTTCCATACGATCAGATTCATGAAGCTTTTTATATCTCCGGTAGAAAGAATTCTTTCCAGATCCATATTTGTTTCCAACCATTTTTTTTCACACACATAGTTCCTGCGACCTTTTAGCAAAGTAGCTTTGAAAGGAAGCTGAATACATTCCTTTACGGTGGGCAGATCTTTATAAAATAGCTGTTCCTGCAGGTTTTTGGTGTTGGTAGATATTATAACCTTCTTATTTTCATTTTTGTGAGTAAACATTACAGAAGGCACCAGGTAAGCTAACGATTTTCCAACTCCCGTACCGGCTTCCACCAGCAGGAATTCTTTCCTGTTGAAATTTTCCAGTACAGCATGTGACATATCTATCTGACCCTGACGAAATTCGTATTTTTTAAATTTATCGTTGAATAAACCACCCAACTGGAAACTCATGTCGATAGTTATTTCAGCGGGATTTTTTGGCTTATGTTCGATATAGTTACGGTTATGAAAATCGATCTTTTCTTCTGCTTTTTTCAAAAGAGCATATTTTTTCTGGTGCTCTACTATCTTTTCCAGGAAGCGGGAAAGACCGATCTGATGACGTAATAAGAAAGATAGTTCCAGCAGTTTATGATTCAGCTTCAGGGGAATGTTATCTTCAATAAATTTTAAAAGATCAATTAAAATATTTCCTGTTGCTTCGGCATCGAAGATGGCACGATGAGCATTAGAAAGATCGATATTGAAATATTCAGCTACCGTTCCTAATTTATGATTTACAATAAAAGGTAAATAAATACGACTCAGATCAAGTGTGTCGATCGTCTGATTTGAAAGTTTCGGGAAATGTATTTTTTTGAATTTTGTGTTCAAAAAACCAATATCGAAAGATGTATTATGGCACACTACCAGGTCGGTTCCCAGAAATTCCAGTAGTTTTGATAAAGCATTGGAAATGGTATCACCGGAATTGAGTTGTTCATCGGTGATATTCGTAAGCTGCTTAATAAATTGTGGTACAGGTTTTTGTGGTTTGATAAAGATTGAAAATTTATCTTTTATTTTACCGGAAATATATCTTACAGCACCAATTTCAATGATCTCATCTTTTTCGAAATCAAAGCCGGTTGTTTCGATATCCAGCGCTACAAAATCAAATAAGGAAATCATATTTTGCTATCTTGCTTTGGTATTTTCTATTTTTCAAATTTGTATCTCTGCATTTTCTTGATCAATCCCTGGCGGCTCAATCCCAGAGCCTTGGCAGCCTTGGTCTGGTTCCATTCATTATCATCCAGAACTTTTTTTATCATCTGTTTTTCCAGGCTTTCTACAGCAATTTTCAGAGATTTGTCTTGCAATAGGTTAATGGATTCGGTTTGTTCCCGGAATCTGAAAATCTCTTCGGAGAGATCGGAAGATTTAATCGAAGAATCATCTTCGGACAAAGTAACAGCACGTTCCAACTCATTCTCCAATTGGCGTATGTTACCGGGCCAGTCATAATTCATCAGGTAACGCATAGCTTCTTCAGTAATACCGTTTACTTTCTTTTCCATTTTTTGGCAGTATTTATCCAGGAAGTGTACAGCCAGCAAAGGGATATCAGATTTTCTTTCTTTTAAAGAAGGAATTTCGATTCTGATAACATTGAGCCGGTAGAAAAGATCAAGGCGGAATGTTCCTTGTTCTACTTTTTCTTTCAGGGAAACATTTGTGGCACAGATCACACGCACATCTACCTTTTGAGTTTGCGTAGAACCGACACGTTTTAGTTCGCCCTCCTGCAGGAACCTGAGCAGTTTTGCCTGGGTTGAAAGACTGATATCGGCGATTTCATCTAAAAAGAAAGTCCCACCGTCCGCAATCTCGAATAATCCCTTTTTATCGTGAGTGGCACCTGTAAATGAACCCTTTACATGTCCAAAAAGCTCACTTTCCAGTAATGTCTCGGGAAGAGCACCACAATATTGGGCAACGAACTGTTTATTGCGACGGTTACTATTGTAATGTATTGCCCTGGCGATGAGTTCTTTTCCAGTTCCGCTCTCTCCTTCCACTAGAATTGTAGTAGGAGAGTTTTTTATTTTATCGATCATGCGGAAGATATGCTGGATCTTTTCGCTTTTACCTATGATATTTGTGAATGTACTCGATGCAGCTAATTCTTCACGGATAATCTCGTGAGATTTTTGTAAATTATCGTAAGAGATGTTCTCCACAATTACGACGATCTGATTACAAAGAGCGTTTACAAGATTATACATTCTTTCGGTAAAATAGTGTGAGCCATGTTTGGTGAAAAGGCAGATAACTCCTTTCCTGTCATTTCGAACAATCAATGGAAAAGATATGATGTTGTTATATTCGGGGGCGAAATGAGGTTGTTTATGATTTTGTCCCGTTCCTTTATTAAAAGTATCCTCTACTACTTCCATTATCAGTTGGAAATCTTTGTCGGTATTAGTGAAATTTTTCAGGATAAGATAATCCCAGGAATCTTTTACTAATTGGTTGTGATACAAAGTGAAAATCCCCCCATCGGCATCAGCAAACTCAACCAGGCGATCCAAAGAAGTATCCAGCAGCACATCGAAATCAGAAATATCATTCAACTCCTGTGTTATTTCATAGAATTTATTGAGCAGAGTTTCCTGCACCCGTGATTCTTTTAGTTCGATGGCATATTTTTTATTAATTTTCTGGATCAGAATATCATTCTTTTCCAGGAATTTAATAGCTTCAAATTTCTCAATTATCTTTTTATTCTCCAATAAGATTTCCAGAGCTTGTTCCCAATCATCTTTGTCCAATAGCAGGGAAGCGAATTCGTAATTTGCCATAGCCAGATCAAAATCATGTTTGGTTTTCACAAATATTTCAATAGCGCTTTGAACAAGAGTAAGAGCCAGTTCAGGATCTTTTTTCTCTAAAATAGAGCGCAAGAAATGACATTTCCCAACATGGAATTCATTGCTGCTTTCCTCTGCCAGTTTTAAGGCAAAATCGAGGTAATAATTAGCACTTTCATAATTTCTGGTTTGCATAAAATAGAAAGCCTGTTTTTCTGCCCCTTCGATGATCTTAATCCCGGAGCCAATATTTTTAAAGAAATCAAAACTCTCTACCAGGTAAGGATATGCTTCCTTAAATTTATGTAGTGCTGTAAGAATGCTTCCCAGGTTACCGTATAGTTCTGCTTTCATGAATTCATCTGAAATATTGGGCAATAACTCCTTGCTTTTTGAATAATAATCAAAGGCAATATTATATTCACCGCGTGTTTCAAACAATTCTCCCATATTGTTATAAGATTTAACAAGTCCATCTAAGAAATTGTAATCTTTCGATTTCTTAATAGCATCTTCGTAATAGTGAATGGCTTTCTGGAAATTACCGGATTTGAAGAACACTGCACCCAGATTATTTATTGCTGTAACAACATGATCGTGCATATTAAATTTTAAGGCAATTGTCAGGGAATTAGTAAAGGCTTCTTCCGCTTCTTTAAAGTGCCCGTTATTCATATAGGAAACACCAATATTGATGTAGATGCTGATAGTTTTATAATTGTCATTCAGAAGTTTTTGTATCTCTAAAGCTTTATTAAGATAATGGATAGATTTTGTATAATCGTTTTTATCCTCAAACAAACTACCCATATTGATATAACAGACCGAAATTCCACTCAGATTAAAACACTGTTTTTCATATTCCAGGCTTTTAAAATAGAGAGTTTCAGCATCTTTTATATCTCCCTGTTGCATTGCCAGCACACCAAGGTTATTATAAATTGCAGCCAGTCCTTCCGGGTTATTAACTTTCTTATAAAGTTTTTCTGCATCTTCAAATTCTGTTCTGGCTTTACTCCAAGCAGCCTGATAATAGTAAAATTTACCTTTGGCTTTTTTACATTCAGCCTTCAAATTTGAACGAACATTAATATCCTTGATCTGATCAACAATATTAAACGCTTCTTCCAGCATTTCCCGTGATTCTTCTATATTGTCCATTATAAGAAGGATCTCGGTTTTGAGAAGAGCTATTTTGATGATTAAGGCTTTATCATCCGAAATAATGGTATGCTTTTTTAGAATTTCTAATGCAAAAGCAGATGAGTTTATTGCATACAAGCTGTTTGCCAGAGATAAAACAACATCATCGTGAGGAATGGAATTCTCTACACTTATTTTTAAAGCTTCCCTGAAATTTTCAATCGAGTCATCAATTTTTCCCAGCCTTTTGTTAGCAATCCCAAACTGTTTTAATATTTCAACTTTCTTTTCGGGTTTTTCCAATTTTTCCAGGAAGATCCGGTAAATTTTCACCAAAGTCTCAAAATCTTTTATATGCTGTAATCCAGCAATAAGTCCTTCATAATTTTCCTGCTTGCAAATATTAAGAAAAATACAGATGTCATTTGTAATATTTTCCGGTAATACATCTATGATCGGTTGATAGATTTTTTTTCTCTTTGAAACAGGTAAACTCAAAAAAAAGTCTTTGGTTATTGTTGCTTTTTTTACAAAATATTTAGTATCTAGTGTAAATATCAGCTTTTCCTTAAGCAGTTCCTTAATCCCTTTTGAAAGCACGGTAGGATTTATGATCTTTTTCAGGTTGTCTGTTGTAGCGTTTGTATCGAAAAGTAATATCGATAAGAGAATTTTCTTTTGCTCTTCATCAAGTTTTCCTATCTTTTGAAAATAGATGGTTTTTATGTCGGGCTTTTTATCTATATAGGTTTTAAAATCAAAAGTTTTTTCTTTTTTAACGGCATTTTCAAGTACATAGTTCAATATAAATAAATTTCCTCCGGAGATATTTTCTACTATCTGGCTTTCTGTTTTTAAATTTGCTTTGACCTCGGGATATATACTTTTGATAATAAGTCGGATCTCTTCCGTTCGCGGAACAGGTATGTTTATTTTTTGAGAAATAGAAAATGTTTCTTTACGTGTAAAGATAATAACCTGGATTTTGATTTTCGTTGAATACTGAATTAGATATTGAATGAATTCCAGGGTGTAATTATCTAAATGACAGCCCTCATATACAATAATATTCTTAGGCTTGAGAAGCTTTTCTTCATTCATTTTCTCCGTAAGAAAGTAAAAAAGATCGTATATATTTTTGAAATTGAATTTCTGTGATTGTTCGATTAAATTATCAAATATTTTATTATCGATCCCGGTTGATAATTTCACTATCTCTCGAAAATGATTGTATTTAAAGATACGTGGCAAACAAGATTCATATTGAATGCCTGAATTATCCAGGTTTTCTATAAGCTTTTTCAGAACCAATGATTTCCCCGAACCGGAATCACCAATAATTTCTATAATCTTGCTCTTTTCTATCTGTAACTGTTTTGTAATAGCATCAATTATGGTAAAATCCCGGGTAACAAATCGAGCTAAAACTTTTTCAATTGTTGTATCCATACGCACCTCTTTCTCATAAAAGATAGAGTGATACAAATCTTTATGACAGAAATTTGTCAACAATGTTTTTGCGTGTAAAGATAATTTACAATCTACTTGTGGGTTTCTGAGTTTATTAGCTAATAATTTTTTCTAGATTTTTCTTTATCACTTCTGAAGAAATTGAATTCATGCAAAGAAAATGCCCTTTAGGACATATAGCCGAACCATGTAATGAACAGGGTTGGCAGGAGATATTTGAAGATATTGTAACAGCTTTTTTATTCAGGGGAGCAAAGCCAAGGCGCGGATGTGTTGCCCCGAACAACGCTATCTGAGGTTTCTCTAAAGCGGCAGCGATATGCATCGGACCGCTATCGTTGGAAATGATAACATCCATATTGTTGATAACTGAAATAAGCTGGGAAATATTGAATTCTCCACAAAGATCCAATAGTTCGGTTTTTGTGTTTTTCTGTAATTCTACTGATAAGAGTTTTTCCGATTTTGAACCCAGGATAATAAATTTACAATTCCATTTTGAAGGAACAGAATCAATGAATTCTGCAAGTTTTTCTAGCGGATACATTTTTGTAGTATGCAGAGCTCCCGGGAAAATGCTGATCAGTTTTTTCCCCGGAAATCTTTTTTCCAGCGAGCTTGTTTTCAATTTATCAGGATAAAGTTTTGGATATCCCATTGTTTTAGTAATACCGATTTTTTTTAATGCTGAAAAATACAGCTCGACTGTAGAAACTATTGATTTCCCGGTGATCTTTTTAACTATTTTTTTTCTCAGAAAATGTTTTTTGTTGTATGTTACGGTCTTCTTTCCTCGAATTGAAGATTTGATAATGAATGTATTCATTTTAGCTTGGAGATCTATAACCAAGTCGAATTTCTGCATTCTCAATTTTCTTAGAATCTCTTTTTTATTTTTCCAGATATGGATAGTATCGATGCATCCGAATGCTTCTACAATTCCAATAAAAGGTTCTTTTGTCAGATAATCGATTGTTGCGTCTGGATAAACTTCCCGAAGAACTTTTGCCACCGGCTGGGTGAGTACGATATCACCGATCGAGCTTAAACGAAGAATGAGGATTTTCATAAATTTATTAGCTACTAAGAATTACAAATTTTTTTTTTTGATCTTAGTTGCTCAACTCCTTTTCTTCTCCGTCCGAATCTTCCGGTTCGGACGAAAGTAAATAAGGAAGCTTTAGCTTCCTGCAATTATATCTTTACGAAGCAGAAGCTTCGCAAAGTGACAAATTCAAAGGTTTTATCTTTCCATCCTGAGAATCCAGTATTTATCCTGTTAATCCTGCTTCAGACTACTGATTATCTCAGGAACCTTCTTAATTGCTTCATCGATTTTGGAAATATCTTTGCCTCCAGCCATAGCCATATCCGGTCTGCCACCACCGCTTCCACCAACGATCTCAGCTACCTTGCTAATGATCTTACCGGCATGATAGCAATCTGTAAGGTCTTTTGTAACAATAACCAGGATGGAGACTTTTCCTTCTATTTCGGAAATAAGAACTCCAATACCGGATTTCAGTTTATCCCTCAACTGATCACCTATCTGACGCAACATAGCAGGATTTGGTACATTTATTCTGGCTACAACCATTTTTACATCATTAATAATTATTGCTTTTTGAATAAGTTTATCGATAGCACTGCCAGCAGATTTAATCCGTACAGATTTTAATTGGATATGCAACTGCTTATTTTCTGAAATCATCTTCTGTATCTTTTCCAGAACAGAAGCTGAGGGTGCATGCAAATGACGACCTATCTCATCGATCTCATCTTCTAATATCTTTATATATTGTTCAGCCTTCTCTCCGGTAATAGCTTCTATCCTGCGGATACCGGCAGCAATGGAAGATTCGGATGTGATCTTGAACAACCCGATCTCACCTGTATAATCCAGGTGCGTTCCACCACAGAGTTCTTTGGAATAATCTCCGATGGAAACTACACGTACTTTCTCACCGTATTTTTCACCAAAAAGGGCAACAGCTCCAGCTTTTTTTGCTGCATCAATATTCTGGATTCCTGTGTTTAGCGGTATACATTCTCTTATTTTAGAATTAACTGCTTTCTCCACAATATCAAGTTCATGTTTGGAAACCTGCTGGAAATGAGTGAAATCAAACCGGAGATGATCCGGGTGTACGAAAGAACCTTTCTGCTGGATATGTTCTCCCAGAACTTCCTTGAGAGCTTTGTGAAGAAGATGAGTTGCAGTATGATTGCGGGCAATGTTCTTCCGGTTTTGCTGGTCTATAACAGTAGTATATTTCTTCTCGTTCATCTCACCGGAAACCAGTTTTCCAATATGAATAAAAACATCATTCTCTTTCTTTACATCAGATATCTTTATTTTACATTCATTATTCAAAATTCTGCCAATATCGGCAACCTGACCACCGGACTCCGCATAGAATGGTGTTTTATCAACGACCAGTTTCACATTATTTTCATCATCTATGAAATATTTCTGAATTAAGCAGGAAGCTGTATTAGATAGATACCCAACGAACTCGGTTTTAGTTGCTGGTTTGAATTCTATCCAATCGATCTCTTCCAATTTCATATCAAATTTTGCAGCATCCCGGGCACGTTTCTTTTGTTTTTCCATTTCTTTTTCAAATCCTTTATCATCAACCTTCAATCCCTTTTCTTCTGCCATGATGCGAGTAAGATCAAGCGGGAAACCGTAAGTATCGTAAAGCTGAAAGGCATCAGAACCGGAAATCTGTATAGATGACTTAAAAAATCTTGTTGTTAGTTTATCTAGCACATCATTTTCAATCAATTTATTAACAAATGAAGTAAAAATAATATAATTCGTACCTGATATTTCAAGATCCTTTTCTTTGATTTTGAAAATATTAGAAACTTCATCGATTTCATTTATATATTTTTTAAATAATTTCTTTTTCTCTAAACCTTTTAATATACTTTCCCATTGTGGATTAATTTCATTGAATTTTATAATTGCTAACTCATTAAATTTCTGTAATCCATTCTCTAATGTAAGATTGAAACGCTCTTCCTCTGCTTTAATTATCAGTTTAATATGAGCCTGCTTTTCTTTTAGTTCAGTAAAATGATCTCCCATCAGATCTACAACGACATTAACAAGTTTATATAAGAAAGGTTTTTTTATATTTAGCAGGTGACCATGACGTGCAGCTCTGCGTAAAATTCTTCTAAGAACATATCCTCTTCCTTCATTGGAAGGCATTCCCCCATCTGCCAGAGCAAAAGATAAAGCCCGGATATGATCAGCTATCACGCGGTGCGAAATCCCTCGTTCATCTGGATGATATTCTACTTTTGAAATCCTAACAATCTCTTCAATTATCGGCATAAAAAGGTCAGTATGATAATTGGAATCTTTTTTCTGTAGAACCTGAACTATCCTTTCAAACCCGGCACCGGTATCTACATATTTTTGGGAAAGCGGGGTTAGTTTTCCAGTTTCATCCCGATTAAATTGAATAAACACAAGATTCCAGAGTTCTATGAACCTGTGGCAATCTCCATTAATTTTACACTTATGATTTGGATTATCTTTAAAATTACAAAATTTTTTCCCACGATCGATATGAATTTCCGAACAGGGTCCACAGGGACCGGTTGCTGCCATTTCCCAGAAATTATCTTTATCTCCATGGAATTCAATGTGAGAATGCTCGATATCAGTTTCAGCTTTCCAGAGATCGTATGCTTCATTATCTGTTTTATGAATAGTGGCATAAAGTTTATCTTTGGGCAGTTTCCACACTTTTGTCAGAAGTTCCCAGGCCCAGTTTATTGCTTCCTTTTTGTAATAATCTCCAAAGCTCCAGTTGCCCAGCATCTCAAAAAAAGTGTGATGGTAACCATCTTTGCCAACCTCTTCCAAGTCGTTATGCTTGCCACCGGCTCGAATGCACTTTTGGCTGTTCACAACCCGAAAATTAGCAGGTTTGGTTTGTCCCAAAAAGATATTCTTAAACTGATTCATGCCGGCATTTGTAAAAAGAAGGGTCGGGTCATCGATGGGAATTACAGGAGCAGATGGTACAGCTTTGTGCTGTTTTCTCTTGAAAAACTCTATAAATTGTTTCCTGATTTCTTTACTGCTTAACATTTTATCCTCAATTAAACACCGATAAAATCGGAGCATTTCATTTTATACTTAATTTTGAGCAGTTAATTAAATTGTCAACTACCTTGATGTATAGAGAGAAAATGATATTGAAAGAAAATAGATTCCCGATTTCTCGAGAATGACCGGTCTCATCAGTGAAAGTCTGCCTGCCTTGCCAAAGTAAACGGAGGCAGGTGGCTAACTCCTTCTCATACGGCTATCTATACAGATCGTAGTATAAACCTTCATTTGCCAGCAGTTCCTGATGGCTGCCTTCTTCCTTGATCTCGCCTTTATGCAGTACGATTATTCTATCCACATGCTGAATAGTGGAAAGCCTGTGTGCAATAATGATGGAAGTACGGTTCTGCATCAGTTTTTGCAGGGCATCCTGTATTAATATCTCTGTTTCGGTATCGATATTGGAAGTTGCTTCATCCAACACAAAGATAGCCGGATCGTAGGCAAGCACACGAGCAAAAGCAATGAGCTGACGCTGCCCCACACTGAAAGTGGCTCCCCGTTCCATTACAGGTTCCATATATTTTTCGGGTTTGCTCTCGATGAATTTATTAACATTCACATATTTTGCTACTTTTTCCATCTCTTCATTGGAAATGGTATCATTACTTAAAACAATGTTATCTTTGATAGTTCCCGAAAAAAGGAAGACATCCTGCTGTACAATGCCTATGTTTCGCCGCAGATCCTTCAAACAATATTTATTTATTTCTTTCCCATCGATGAAAATCTGCCCTTTCTGGAACGGATATAATCCTGAAAGTAAACTGATAATGGATGTTTTACCGGAACCTGTATGACCCACCAGCGCGACTTTTTCGCCGGGCTTTACTTTAAAGGAAATATCTTTGAGAACATCGCCATTATCATTATAACGCAGCCACACATTCCTGAATTCGATCTCACCTTTCAGGCTATCTTCTTTCTCACCGCAACTTTTTTCCAAACGATAATCTTCGATATCCTTATCCATAAGATCAAAAATTCTTTCGGCACCGCTCATAGCTGCCTGCATAATATTAAACTTCTCACTCAGATGATGTATCGGTTCAAAGAACCTGTCCAGGTACCAGAGAAAAGCCATGAATACCCCCAGTGATATCCGATCTTGCAATATCTGTGCACCACCATACCACAAAAGAATGGCAACTGCGATCCTGCGGGTTGAATTAATAAGGGGGCGGAAAACAGCAAAAAGTTTCAGCATGGAACGGGCAGCTTGATAATATTCTCCATTTATCTCAGCAAATTCTTTCACTTTGCGTTTATACTGATTAAAAAGCTGAATTATCTTGAAACCGGAAATATCTTCGGAAAGCGTAGCATTGATATTCGCCAGTTTTTTACGAACGTTCCTGTAGATAACCCGGCTTCTTTTTATAAAAACAGTAAAGAGAAAGATGGTAACAGGAAGAATAGAAAACGTTACCAGCGCCAGTTTCCAATCATAGATCAGCATAGCGATCATAATGCCAACCAGTACAAAAAATTCCTGGATGAGCTGAATAAGACCATTACCAAGCATCTCATTGAGCGTACCGATATCATTTGTAATGCGGGTAACCAATCGCCCGATAGGATTTTTATCAAAGAAGGAGAGAGGCATACTTTCTAATCTGAAAAAAAGATCCCGGCGTAGATCATACATGGCATATTGGGCGGCATAATTCACAAAATAGATCTGGAAGTAAGTGAATAAAAGCTGCAGGGAAACCACGATAAAGAATATAAGCCCATACAATTTCAATTTATTGATGTCTTCGTAACGTAAAAGTCTCAGCTGTTCTTTGGTAAGATCATTATTCTCTCTCAACTCGATAAGATCAGCATTCTGCACAACGAGTTGATCTTCCGAAATTTCCACGAATTCTGTGGTGCTAAGGATTTGTTGAATCTCAAGTTTATTCTGTAAAACAGTAATTTTACGAAGCAGTTTTCCGGATTCTTTTAATTCCTTAATTTCCGTTTTAGGAATGAAATTTATTTTTTTATTCGGAAAGATCAGGTAGTATTTATCATTAAAATCATATTCCTTGAATTTGATCCTTGAATATTTTTTAATAAAATCGGTCTTATTGTGCTCATTGGCAAATTCCAGTAAGTTTTTATTGGAAACGATCACTTCATCTACCGCACGTTGAGAGATGACGGGAGCCAGCAGATTTGTACCGGTAATGAGCAGAAGCAAAATAAATGAGATGAATACCAGGAATTTATATGGTTTCAGATATGCCACGAGTCTTCTAAACAGGATCTTGTCGTAGATCTTGCTTTTCAGATCATCTTCGGCTAATCCTTTATGCAAACCTTTCATCTTGTCTCCAGCTTCTCTTCGATCTGCTGTTTCTCATATAAATCGTGATAAATTCCCGTCAGAGCTAATAGTTCTTTGTGAGTGCCTTCTTCCTCGATCTTGCCTTCGTTCAATACGATGATCTTATCTGCATGCTGGATAGATGAAATACGGTGTGAGATAATGATCGTGGTTTTGTTTTTTCGCGTTTTTATCAGATCATGCAGGATGTTTTTTTCTGTTTTTGTATCAACAGAGGAAAGCGCATCGTCCAGGATGAGAATATTCGGATTGGTAAGTAGTGCACGGGAAATTGCCAGCCGTTGTTTCTGCCCGCCGGAAAGGGTAACACCCCGTTCACCGATCACAGTATCGAATCCGTTTTCAAATTCTTCGATAGCGTGAAAGATCTGTGCTGTTTTTGCCGCTTTCTCAATTTCTTCTATATCTGCTTCATAATTTCCTAAACTGATGTTACTGGCAACAGTATCGGAGAACAGAAATATATCCTGCGGAACCATTACAACATTTGTTCTTAAAGTCTCCAGCGGTATATTATACAATTCATTATCATCGATAAAAATTGTGTTCCCGGGTGGATTATATACTCGCGTAAGAAGGTCTATGATAGTTGTTTTTCCACAGCCGGTACGTCCTACGATTGCCAATGTTTTTCCAGCTTCTATTTCGAAGGAGATATCTTCAAATATAAAAGGTGTATCTTCTTTATACTGGAATCTTAAATTTTTAAAAGATACTTTTCCTTTCAGATTCTTTATCTCAGAATTCACCTGGTTATCAGTGATCTCCGGTTCAACTTCCAGAATGGAATTCATTCTTTTAAGAGAAGCTGTTCCGCGCTGGTACAGGTTCACTATCCAACCGATGGCGATCATAGGCCATACCAGCATTCCCAGGTATTGGAAAAAAGCTACGAATTCTCCCATTGATATCTCATAAAGTATTGCTGCTTCACCCCCGAATATAAGTACAATTCCCATACAAATATTAATGAGCAGGAACATAACCGGGAAGAACATGGCAAATATCTTTACCAGGCTTATATTATCTTTCAAATATTCCCTAGCCGATACCGACATTTTTTCCAGTTCAGCTTCTTCCTGTACAAAAGCTTTCACCACGCGAATTCCGGAAATGCTCTCCTGAACCTGGCCGGACATAGTTGCAAATGTCTTTTGAACTTTCCTGAACTTGGCATGGATCCGTTTACCAAAATAGATGATAATAATGCTCAAAAAAGGTGTTGGTATTATAGCTAACAGCGTAAGCCGTAAGCTGATATCAATCATAAAAAAGAGTGAAGCAATGGCTATTACCAGGATGTCCACACCCACTACAAAGCCAAAGGCAATAAGCATTCGGATGGCATTCATATCGTTGGTAGCATAAGCCATCAAGTCACCGGTTTTAGTTTTATTATAAAAATTTGCAGAAAGCTTCATCAGGTGATTATAGTACAATTGTCTCAGGTCGCGGTCGATCATCCAGGCAGTGCCAATAAGAGCAATGCGCCAGAAATATCTTAGTATAGTGATAAGAACCGTTATTCCTACAATAAGCAGTGAAGCATACAGCAGGCTGTTTGTGGTAAATCCTTCCCGTCCGATGCTATCGATAGCCTTTTGCATTATCTTGATAGTATAAAGCTGCCCGGCATCGATGATGACAATAAGGATAATTCCAAAGAACAGTTTATGTAAATTCTTCTTAACGAAGGGAGTAACTTTCTCGAAGGTTTTCATTCAGGATTGATCATTTACTGTATTTCTCAATATAAAGCATAGCACATTTCTTAGCCATGGTGCGGATCTTGCCGATATAGGCAGCTCGTTCCGTAACGCTGATAACACCGCGTGCATCCAGAAGATTAAAGGTGTGAGAACATTTCAGCAGGTTATCATAAGCAGGATAGACAAGTCCCTTTTCGATCAACATTCCATGCTGCTTCTCATGATCTTTGAAGGAAGCAAAAAGTGATTTCACATCTGCAAGTTTGAAGTTGAATTCTGAAAACTCAACTTCCTTATCAAAGAACAGATCCCCATATTTTGTGGTATCGTTCCACTGCAGGTCTTTAAAATCATCCACATCTTGAATATACATTGCCAGTCGTTCCAAACCATAGGTCAGTTCCACACTGATGGGAAAAACTTCAATTCCACCAACCTGCTGAAAATACGTGAACTGGGAAATTTCCATGCCATCCAGCCATACTTCCCAGCCCAAGCCGCTGGCACCCAGAGTTGGAGATTCCCAGTCATCTTCCACAAAACGAATATCGTGTTTTTCTGTTTCAATGCCAATCGCTTGCAAACTTCTCAGATACATGTTTTGTATATCATCCGGAGATGGTTTGATGATCACCTGGAACTGGTAATAATGCTGCATTCGGTTGGGATTTTCTCCATACCTTCCATCTTTAGGTCTGCGGCAGGGTTGTGCATAAGCTATTGCTGTAGGCTTTTTAC
>DAOUUD010000216.1 GCA_030668345.1 Candidatus Cloacimonadota bacterium
ATTGCAATACAGGCGCTCTGGCAACCGTGGAATACGGCACAGCACTGGGAGTTATTCGCGCTGCTGTTGCATCCGGTAAAGAAATATTTGTCTATGCTGATGAAACCCGCCCCCGTTTGCAGGGCAGTAGGCTTACAGCCTGGGAACTGGTTAAGGAAGGCATTCCCGCCAAACTGATAGCAGACAGCGTAGCCGCCACCTTGATCCGTGACAGCAAGATCGACCTGATCCTGGTGGGGGCAGACAGGATTGCCGTCAATGGTGATACTGCCAATAAGATCGGCACTTTCATGCTCTCTGTAATGGCCAGGGTTTACCGGGTTCCCTTTTATATAGTTGCTCCCACCAGCACCATCGATTTTTCCATGAAAACAGGAGAAGAGATCAAGATCGAAGAACGCTCTCCCCGCGAGGTCACTCATATAATGAATGTGCAGATAGCACCTGGCAACATCGATATTTATAATCCTGCTTTCGATGTAACTCCGGCAGAAAATATTACTGCTATTATCACGGAAAAAGGTATTATAGAAAAACCTTTTAAAGAGAATATTATGAAATTTAATAAGGAAGTTTAAATGTTATTTGAGAAAATTCGAAATGAGATCGCAGATATGGGAAGAGAGATAGTAACCTCCGGTTTTAATCTGGGAACCTGGGGGAATATCTCTGCCAGAGCAGATGCAGATCATATTGTCATTACTCCTTCCGGGGTTGCCTACCAGACAATGAAAGCGGAAGATATAGTTGTTGTAAATCTGTACGGAAAGACAGTGGAAGGCGATAAAAAATCATCTATCGAACTGCCTTTGCATATTGAAGTCTACAAAGTAAAAAAGAGAGTGAAGGCGATCATTCATACTCACAGCGTCCATTGCACAGCTTTTGCCATAGCCAGAAAACCGATTCCGGCAGTGTGTGAAGATATGGTTCAGATCGTTGGCGGCGGAGTGGAAGTTGCCAGCTATTTTCTGTCCGGCTCACAGGAACTGGCGCAGGCGGCAATTGATGCTCTGCAAGATAAAAGTGCCTGCCTGCTGGCCAATCACGGATTACTTACAGTTGCAGACAATTTATCCGAAGCATACAAAGTGACCCAGATCGTTGAAAAATCTGCCCAGGCTGTAATTTTAGCCGGAACTCTGGGAGGAGCGGTGGAATTATCTCAAGACGATATCGATTTTATGCATGATTTTTATCTGCATAAATACGGACAGAAATGAAAAATCCTATTAAATTATTACACCTTAGAATTGCGTGCTATTTATACAACCAATTAACTGATTATGATGATAGCTATTTAGAATTGTCAAAGCAATATCCGAACTTAGACATGAATACAACGGAACATGTAAAAGCTCTCATTAAATGGCTTCGTTCTTGGGGATGTAGACAATTTTAAAAAGAAGATGAAGATATATCAATCAAGAACATCACAGATTGGTATCAGTCGACAAAATCAAAAATGCCAAGTAGGCATGATTGTTTAATAGATTACAACTTAGAAGCAAATAAAAAGTTAATTATTGAATATTTCAATAATTTATCAGACCAAAAAGTAGCGACACGTCAGCTAAAAGACCGTAAAATTGATGTTCGGATCGGACCAGTTGGCTCTGCAAAAATACTCTTCGCATTAAGACCAAATTTATTTTCTCCTTGAGATTAAAAATCAAACATTAATTTAAAACACGTGTTTGAATTTCTTGAATAGTTATGGTTGCGTCAAGCAGTTTTTCAGATATTATAAGAGGTGAAAAAATATCAGATAGGAAAGATCATTGCGAAGATAATGATTAGAAGATAAATCACGGTCAGTCTGATATTCAGAACAATACCCAATTCGAGTTCCAACGATTTACCGATTTGGTATATGGTGTAATCGACAATGAAAAATACCACCGCGGCTATGATCTGGAACCTGCCCCGCAGACAGGAGAAAAACGAATAAGAAAGCAGCCAGATAATCGTACCGTAGAAGAAGCTCTTAATACGTTTGACATTCTGGATCTGAGCTTTTTCAATAGAGCTCATTTTCTCTGCTTCCAGCAGCGTTTCGAGGTGCTGCCTGATCTCTGATTCTATTTTATTCATCCTGAGTCCTTAGTAAGGGATATCTTATTTCTTGTAACCCCGATTAAATTGTCAATAAACAATTGACTTAAAATGAACACTAAAAAAAATAATCCCTATTCATTTAATAGCTTTATAGGTGGGTTGTTAGTGGTTTTTTAACTTGACGGGAAAATCTATAGTAAGGAAGTGATAAACAGAATATTTGGAGGATGTATGGATTATTTCTTAACAGAAGAGCAATTGGAAATAAAGGAAATAGCTCGCAAAGTCGCGGAAGAGAAGATTAAGCCCCTCAGGGCTAAATATGATGAAGGACATGAATTTCCCTGGGAAATTGTGGATGTATTCAAACAGACAGACTTATTTGCAGTGCTGGTTCCCGAAGAATATGGCGGCATCAGTGGCAAAGTGGTTGATGTTGCGATCATAACAGAAGAATTCAGCCGCATTTGTGGCGGTATCGGTCTTTCACTGGGTGGCTCCGGTCTGGGAATGTATCCTATTTTGATCTCCGGTAGTGAAGAACAGAAACAGAAATACCTGCCTCTTATTGCCAATGGTGAAAAACTGGCAGCTTTTGCCCTTACGGAAGCCAATGCCGGCTCAGATGCCGGAGGAATTGAAACTACGGCAACTAAAGATGGAGATTTCTTCGTCTTAAATGGCACTAAGCAATGGATCACTAATGGCGGAGAAGCAGATATTTACACAGTATTTGTCCTTACTGATAAAGCAAAGGGTGCACGCGGTGCTTCCTGTTTCATCGTAGAAAAAGGCACGGAAGGATTCACTTTCGGCAAGAAAGAAGATAAGATGGGTATTCGTGGTTCCATTACCAGGGAATTAATTTTTGATAATTGCCGTGTTCCCAAGGAGAACCTGGTCGGTCGTGAAGGTAATGGTTTTATGGTCGCCATGAAAACCCTGGATAAATCACGACCCATGGTTGCTGCGCAGGCTGTGGGGATCGCTCAGGGAGCTTATGAAGCAGCAGCCAGGTATTCCAAGGAAAGACATCA
>DAOUUD010000235.1 GCA_030668345.1 Candidatus Cloacimonadota bacterium
TATTATATCTGCAGTTAAATCACTTCCTTCTACCGTAAATGATTGTTCGGAAGAAGGACCACTGCCAAATACATACGAAAAACCGGATAATGCTGATGGTATAACTGTAATTAATGGACCTCCTGTTCCAATCCATGCTCCGGGATCAAAATCATCTGGTGCATCTTTTGTCTGAACAACATCACCTCCTGGACCATCAGACCAAGTATTCCAGTCTGCATCTACGGGTGGATTTGTTCCACTTGTAGCACCATTGGCACGTTCTGCTCTACCATCTTCAAATTCCCACACTGTACTAGTTAGATCTGCATGTGGTTGAACACCATAAAAATCTACAACTGCTCCCGTTCCATCAAGTAGTTCTAAAGTATCATCTCCGTTACCACCTGCAGTTCCATTTAAAACAGGATCCAATTGATCTGCTGCAAATCCATATACAGATAAGAAAGTTCCACTTACATAATCATAAGCAAGTATATAAAAATCACCAGCTGCTATTGAACCTGTGAGATCAACAAATGAACTAACCGTTGCAGAACCGTTAGTATATTTATTAATTCTCCAACCTGAACCTTCAGTAAAATCCACCGTTGAGGCTCCATTGTTATAAAATTCAACGTACCTTGCATTGGCGTTATTGTTTGGGTCTGCAATTTCTGTCATAAAAACATCACCAAACCCTAAACTCGTTAAAAACAAAAAACTAAAAATAAACAAAACCGTCTTTTTCATACTTCCTCCTTTCCTTTTTTTTAATTTAATATTTAATAGTTTCTAAATTATTAATTTATTAAATTTTTGTCAAATTAATTATTATTTAATTAAAAAAAGGGGCTGAAACTGCGCTCAGCCCTTTTTATGACAACAACCGTTGACTGTTCTCGACTCGCACTCGTAAACTCGCTACGAGTCAAGTCCATTCAAATCACTATTTCAGCATTATTTATGCTTCGTAGTTTTAACGAAGAAGTATCATCTTTTTGGTTTCAGCATAACTTTGTGTTTCCAGTTTGTAGAAATAGATGCCCGAACCAAATTCGGTGCCATCCCATTCGTAATAATCGGAACCGGCTTCATAAGTTCTGGTTTCAATTGCTTCCCTGGTTACCAAGCCCCAGCCTGTCGAGGGGTAGTTTAAGGAGACTGGCTTGGTAAATTGCAAGGACTTTATTCCGTTCCCAAAGAGGACTTTGGGAACGAGGTCATTTGTTCTTCTTTGGGAACGAGATCATTTGGGTTTTTTTTTTGTAAATGAGAGTAAATAATTTGTTATTTACAAAATCGAAATTGAATGTTAACGTATATTTATGGAATAAAAAATGCATTTTTCAATTTACATATTTAATACATAAAAGAATAGTGAAATATCTGGAGGATATGTGAAAAAAGTATTAATTCTAATAGCACTTGTAATGGTATTGGCACAGCTATATGGTAATAATTTATTGCAAAAGACGCTTTCCAACGGTATGGAGATAGTTGTAAAAGAAAATAATCTTAACGAATCGATCGGGTTTTACTGTTTTGTAAAGACCGGATCCGTGAATGAAGGGAAATATCTGGGAGCAGGAATTTCCCACTACCTGGAACATATTGTTTCCAGTGGAACCACCACCTTCCACACAGAAGACGAATATGAAAAAATGGGAAAAGAGATGGGAGCACTGGTGAATGCCTACACTTCGTATACAGCTACTGCCTATTATATAGTTGTGGATAAACAGTACAAAGACGAAGCGTTGAAAATTCTTTCGGAACAGATGCAGGCATGTATTTGCGATTCTTTTGAAGTTGCCCGTGAGAAGCAGGTTATTCTCAAAGAGATAGTAATGCGTTCCACCCCACCTCGTTCCAGAATATATCAAAGAAATAACGAACTTGTATATCCGAATTCCAATAGTAAATATCCCATAATCGGTT
Source organism: Candidatus Cloacimonadota bacterium (assembly GCA_030668345.1). Lineage (GTDB taxonomy): Bacteria > Cloacimonadota > Cloacimonadia > Cloacimonadales > TCS61 > JACNIV01. The sequence goes on from DAOUUD010000235.1 coordinate 1,921, forward strand.
ATACGGAACTTTTCAAAACCATTTCCCGGGATGAGCTGGAAGATTATTACAAACAAAGATATGCCCCAAATAATATGATATTCGTTGCTGTGGGAGATTTTGTAGCGGAAGAAATGCTTTCGCAGGTAGAGGAATCTTTTAAAGATTTTCCCAGAAAACAACTCGATCCGGTTTATCTGCCTGTTCAAAATCCAAGATCGGGCAGCCTGGAATACATCGAAGAATTCGACGTCGAACAGCCTCTGGTCTTTTCTACCACTATCATTCCCACCGCAGATTTTGGCGATATACCTGCCCTGAATACAGCCATGGATATTCTTTTTGGAAAAAGAAAATCTCCCATCCGCTACAAACTGGTTGAAGAACTCAAACTCGTTAATTATGTTTATGGTTATGCAAGCGGAAGTGGCGTCGATACGGAAGGTACTATAGAAATCGGATTTGAAGCAAAAGACCCTTCCAGAGTAAAAGAAATAATTTCTATCATAGACGGTGAAATTGAGAAATACAGCGAATCCGGAATAGAGCAGGAACATATCCGGAACTTTATAAACCGGATAAAATCGTCAAAACTTCTTTCCACTCCCAGTGTGGGTAGAGATGCCAATCGGATCGGCTGGACAATTATGAGATATGGAGTTCCGGATTATTACCAGGCAAACCTGGCTTTATTGGAAAAACTTACGCCGGAAAAGCTGCAGGATGCAATTAAAAAACATCTTCTTCCCCGGAATCGCATTTTGTTCTATGCAGCTCCGCTGGGAACGAAAGTCATCCTGGAAAAGAAAGACGAAATAGCATCGGAAAAAACCGAGATCGA
>DAOUUD010000077.1 GCA_030668345.1 Candidatus Cloacimonadota bacterium
TAATTTTATTTATTGTTTCAATTTTTGTTAACAGCAGTTTGTTATATTCGATAGAAAAGTTTTATACATATTACGACAAAGGCTTGCAATATATGCAGAAAGGTGAATGGGAAAGAGCAATAGCCGAATTCAAAAGTGCAGCTTCACTGGAATTTGAAGATGCCATGAAAAAACGAACGTACGGCACCAGGTTCATAAAATATTTTCCTCATAGAGAAGTGGGAATTTGTTTCTATAATCTGGGTGAATTTGATAACGCAATGGGAGAATTGCAACTTTCTTATGCCTACAAGAAATCTAAACGCACCGAGGAATACATAAAAAAATTAAGCTTTGATGGTAGAAATATCGATTTTGAAAAAAACTTAGCTGAAAGAAAACAACATGAAAAAGAACAGGAAGAATTCGCTCTCAGACAGAGAGAAATGGAAGAACAAAAACAAAAAGAAGAAGAACTGGCAAGAAAACAAAAAGAGATCGAGGAAGAAAATAAAAGCCTGGAGAAAGAACGGGAAAGAAAAGAAAAAGCAGAATTAGCAGCCCTGGAAAAAGAAATCCAGAAAAAACAAAAGGAACTTGAAGAAGAGAGACAGAAATTAGAAGAACAGAAAAGCAGAAAATCAAATATCAGCAAATTACCATTAGGTGCATTAACTTATGATCCGAACGCAGTAACTCAGGTTGGCTCTCGTTTATCTGTTGCAGTGCTCACTTTTGCAAGTAATGAAAAAGCTCAGAATCTGGCAGAATCTGTAACGGAAAAACTGGTGACACAGCTTGTTAACCTTCGTCGTTTCCGGGTGATAGAAAGAAGTGCCCTGGATAAAATAATGGAAGAACAAAAACTTGGGATGACAGGTTTTGTTGATGATGAAACCGCTGTGAAACTAGGAAAATTAGCTGGAGCAGATATAATAATTTTAGGCAGGATAAACATTGAAGTCGGGTTTGCAAAAGTAAGTGCCCGGGGTATCGATACCGAAACCAGTGAATTGATAGTAGCTAAGGAAGTATCTTCGGGAAATACAAATATCGAAACTATCGAAAGACTGGTGGAACAAACCGCTATAGATATCTATAATGATCTTCCCCTGGTAGAAGGAATTATCATGGAAGTTGAAGATACACAGGTTATTCTTAGCATCGGCAGCAATGTAGGAGTGCGAAAAGGCACCAAATGCGTTGCCTATAAAGAAGGAAAGAAATATTACCATCCCACTACTGGAGAAGTTCTGGGTATAAACGTAACACCCCTGGGAGAATTGATCGTTATTCAAGTTCAAGAAAAAATGTCGATCGCTAAACCGATTGGCAAGATCAGCGATTTACAGATCGAAGATAAAGTAGTAGTAAAGTAAAAAAAGGAGGAAAGATGAGAAATAGTTTTGTTTTGTTTATTTTAGTTTTATTTATTTGTTCTAATTTAAGTGCTATTGACTGGAACATTACAGGAGCCGGGGCTCGTGCAGCCGGTATGGGTGGAGCTTTTATCGGTGTGGCTGATGATGCCACTGCTATAACATGGAATCCTGCTGGATTAACTCAATTATATCGCCCAGAAGTATCATTAGTAGCAAGATATATTGCAGAAAGCTACAAGTACGAATCCACATTGTATTCAAACACAGTTGACAATCAAGGTCATTTTGTTGTCAATTTCGCCAGTGCTGCTTATCCATTTATGAATGGGAGGTTAGTAATCGCTATTGCTTACCAGAAACAACTTGATTGGTACAGTGGTTGGGAAAGTGATGAAGATGAAAGTGCTACCGGTGGCGCCAATACTATCATTCCAGGTCTTGCTTTTAGAATATTTCCTGTATTATCAATCGGCTTTTCAACTAATATCTGGATGGGAAATGGCAATGAGGAAACTCATAGTTCTTATTATTATGATGATGAATACGTTGAAAGGACTATAAGCTTTTCCGGTTTTAATATGGCTTTTGGACTAATGGCAGATTTTAATAATCTGCAAAATCCTATTCCCTTAAAACTGGGAATGATGATGCGAACACCTTTTAACCTGGGAGTAGAAGTGGATGCAGATTATGAATATAGTACAGATCTTCATTATAAGAACACCGTTGATATGCCAATTATGATGGGTTTTGGTACTTCCATTCGCCTAGGGGAAAATTTAACAGTTTCTGCCGATTATGAAATAAGAGCTTATGGAGAGAGTAAAATCCACTACGAATTGGGTGGGACAGCGTATTTAAGTGAAAGTAAAACAAATCTTAATCAAATTAGAGTTGGAGCAGAATATCTTGTAGTGACTGATTTCGCTGTAATTCCTCTCAGAGCAGGATTTAAAACTATCCCAACTCTTCTCTCCAATGGTGAAGGACCCGATTATAATTGGGAATATACAGATCAAACAAAAGGGACAGGATTTTCGTTAGGTACAGGTCTTATATTTGAAAGAGTTGCTATCGATGCAACTTTTGATCTATCAAGCTATACAGAGGAATGGGACAATTGGCCTGATTATGGTGAAAGTGAAACAGGTACATTAACAAAGTACAATACAACTGTTTCATGTATTTTTTATTTCTAGGATAAATTATTTATAAACCTTCATATACCCTTTTGAGGTAGATAATATGAGGGTTTCGCTATTCGAGGAGAAAATATGAAGGTAAAATTAACTGTCACTATTACAATCATTTTCATTTCTATGCTTCTTGCCGAGAAAGCACCGGATTGGGTTACGAACCGACCAATTGTTAAGGAATTCTATATTGGAATTGGCTATGCATCCAAGATTAAGGGCAGCAATGAACATATCGAAATAGCAAAAAATGGAGCATTGAAAAACCTGGCTTCCGAGATAACTGTGAATATTACCGGAGAAGTTATCAGCAATGTTGTGGAAAAATCCGGAATTCTGGAAGAAGAACTCAAGTCACTCATCCGTTCCACTACCGAAGCAGAACTGGAAGGCTACGAGTTGGTGGACGAGTGGCAGAGTAAAAAGGAGTACTGGGTTTACTATCGGCTTTCCAAAATTATATACATAAAGCTCCGGCAGGAGAATATTGACCAGGCAATTAGTCTGGCGTTGAATTTATTTTCCGAAGCAAAAAAAAATGAAATCAGCAAGAATTATGAAAAAGCACTGCTTTACTATTTGCAGGCACTCAATCCTATAGAAAAATATATCACAGAAACCCTGCAGACAGAATTTGACGGAAGAACCATTTACCTGAATAATGAGATATATTTTTCCATTCAGAATCTGCTTTCCAATATCGAATTGAAACCTGCTAAAACCAGTGTGGAAGCTAAACGAAACAAAGCTTTAAAACAACCATTGGTGGTAAAAGCTATCTACTACGAAGAAGAGCTGACTCCCATTTCCAACCTGCCCCTGGCTTTCGCTTTCACACGTGGTGATGGTGATCTGGTAAAGAATATACATACCGATATGAACGGCGAAGCAAGATGTAAAGTGAGCAAGATAACTTCCAATGACAGGATGCAGATGGTGGGTGTGAAATTGGATATTTCAAGCCTGATAAACCAGGACAGCACTTCTTTTGTTTACCAGAACATCTTGAAGAGCTTTCCGATTCCAACTACCAGGATCATCTTGAATGTAACCGGTTTATCATTTAATATCGAATCTGATGAAACTAACCTGGGAAAGAAACTCAGTGTTCTGCATGTGGAACCCAAGCTGAAAGAAGCATTTTCCGAAAAAGGATTTACCTTCACGGAAGATATGAGCAAAGCCGATGTTTACGTTAAGATCAATGCCAGATCCCGGGAAGGCTCTGAATTATACGGGATGTTCACAGCATTTGTAGATCTTTCTGTTTCTGCCATCGATATGAGTTCCGGTGATGAGGTTTATAAATGCTCACTTACTAATGTTAGCGGTCAGGGACTGAATTTTGAAAAAGCAGGATTGAAAGCATTTGAAAATGCTGCTGATGAAATTTCGGAAGATATGCTTCCGATCTTGATGAAAACGCTGGAGTAATGAAAGAAAATACACACAAATTCAGATTAATAAAATTATACAAGAAGTGGTATGTTCTACTGGCAGCGTCATTGATTTTGACGCTGTTTGTTTATACCTTCTGCTCCACTTCTTTCATGCAGGAAACCGAGTTGAAACTGCTTGATCAGCGTTTCCGGCTCGATCCTGTTACGGATAAAGCTGACACAAATATCGTATTGGTTGCCATCGATGATTTCAGTCTGGATTTTTTCAGTGAGAATGGAATTTCCTGGCCCTGGCCACGTTCATTCTATGGCTATGCGGTAGATTATTTTACCCGGGCGGGAGCTGCTTCCGTTATCTTCGATATGCAGTTCTACGAACCGGATATAGACCGTGAAGAAACCTATGCCGAAGAAACAGATGGTATTTTTGCAAGCTCCATTGCAAAAAACGGAAGTATCTATCTGGGTTCACAACTTCTGTTGGATTCCACTTTTATTCATCCGTTCGTTTCAAATTCCACCATTCAAATTGAAAATAAATTCCAGCCTGAAATAACTTTTTCTGGTATTCGTGCTCCTATCGATCCTTTCATTGCTTCTGCCCGGTCGATTGGGATAATCAATGCTGTACCCGATAACGACGGAGTTATCCGCAGGTCGTCTCTACTATTTAAGTTGAATGAAATGATCCTTCCGCAAATGGCTTTCAAAGTATGGCTGCATCAGATTGAAAAAGATATAAAAATACAGGCTTCCAACCAGGAACTGCGTATCGGAAATTACATGATACCGCTGGATGGAGATGGAAGGTATCTGCTTAACTGGTATGGACAGAACGTATTCGCAACTTATTCATTCCGGGCTGTTATCTCATCGGCATCTGCTGTTCTTAATGAACAGTTACCGGTTCTTTCACCTGATATTTTCAAAGATAAACACATCATCATCGGAGCTACTGCTGCCGGTTTGTATGATCTGAAAACCAATCCTTATTCCAAAGTAATGCCGGGGATGGAGATCTGGGCAACAGCTCTCAGCAATTTCCTGAATCGGGATTTTATCAACATTCTGCCGGAATGGTGCAACTTCTTTTTTACATTATTGGTTGTTTTTTGTATTTTTTTCCTAGTAACTAACCTGAATCCGAAAAAAGCAAATATATTAGTTTTACTGATACTTGTACTTCTGGTTGGAATAAATTTTGTTTTGTGGAAAACAGGCAGGATCCTTCTCAATTTTATTATGCCGGTCATAGGATTTGTAATTTCCTATCTTTTTGTAAATACTATCAGTTACCTGCTGGAAGGTAGATCCAAACGAGAAATTCGTAAGATATTTACCCGCTACCTGGATAAAGAAGTAATTCAACAACTCGAAGAAGATCCGCAGCAGGTAAAACTGGGCGGGGAAGAGATCGAGGCTACGGTTCTGTACACCGATATTTACGATTTTACTTCGCTTTCAGAAAAGAAAACTCCCTCCGAACTGGTGGAGAACCTGAACGATTATTTTGAAAAACTTACTGAATTTGTATTCAAATTCAATGGGCTATTAGATAAATATACCGGCGACGGAATAATGGCACTATTCGGTGCACCACTTCCACGTGACGATCATGCTATTCTGGCTTGCAGAACAGCGTATGCTCACAAGAAATTCAGGGAAGACCTGATGCGCAAGGAAACACTTTCTGCCGTCGAACAATTACACCTGCAAACACGAACCGGTATCAATTCCGGCAACCTGGTAGCAGGGAATATCGGCAGCGAAAAACGTATGGATTATACAGCAATTGGCGATACTGTGAACCTGGCATCCCGGCTGGAAGGAGTGAATAAAATATACCAGACCAATATCGTTCTAAGTGAATTTACATACAACCTGGTAAAGGAAGAATTCCTCTGCCGTGAATTGGATTCGTTACGTGTAAAAGGGAAAAATGAACCAACCAAAATATTTGAATTGATAAACGTTTTTTCCGAACTGGAAACAAAAGAAAAACCGGACTGGATACAGCAATATGAAGAAGCATTGAACATCTACCGGAAAGGAGACTGGCAGGAAGCAGGCAATATTTTCATGGAACTTGCCAGAGAACCTTTTAATGATAAAGCTTCACAGGTTTTATTAACACGCTGTAAATATCTATTGGAATTTCCACCCAGGAAATGGGATGGAATTCTTACGCTGGAAGTAAAATAAAATTACTCTCGTTCAACCAGTGCAGCGATCCTTTTGTACATTTCATCGCGAAGTTCTTCAACCTTCATGTCTTTGATCTTTTCACTTGAAATAACATCACCAAATTTTATTTTTATAGTCGTGGGATTGAGATGCCACGAACCTTTTCGTTTGAGTGAAAAAAGACCGGACATCCCGATTGGTACCAGATCGGCGACTGTATCTTTGGCCAGCATAAAGGGCATTTTCTTAAATGGCTGCATCTTGCCGGTTCTTGTACGATGACCCTCGGGAAGTATCACTATCGAAGTTCCATGTTCCAAAAGTTTTTTTGCTTTTCGCAGGCTTCGCATCGAAGAATAAGCATTTTCCCGTTTTATTGGGATTGTCCCCAGACGCTTTATCAACCAGCCGTAAATTGGCCAGTTAAAGGAATAATCGGCTTCCACACCTCTGAAATATACCGGTATGAAAGCTTTTAATAGTGGAACATCAAAAATATTCACATGATTCGACATGAGCAGATAGGTTTTGGATTTATCAAGTTTTTCACTTCCTTCCACTTCCACTTTTATAAGCATCAGCTTAAATAAAACATTCAGTAACCAGCGGATAAGCGGATCGAGTTTTCTGGCGCGGATAAGAAATGTGAGCAGCAGTACAATAATACTGATTATACCAAAATAGATCAATCCCACCAACCACATATAAAGCGAACGTACGTGTTTCATTTCCAGAAGACCTCGATAGCCTGGTGCAGGCATTCTACTTCCACCGGAGTAATTCCGATCAGTTCTCCATCCGGGGCTAATACTTTAGATGTTTCAGTTGAAATTTTGATATGCCTGGCAGTAAAAGTTTCTACCTGCGGCAGGTGGATATGCTCTCCTGTGAAAACTTTCGGGAAGGCTTTTAGAAGTCCTATCCTTCCCATCTTTCCCAGCAGTGTTACATCCAGCAATCCATCATCTATCTTAGCATTGGGAGCTATGAAAAAATTGGCAGTATAGGTTGTGTTGGATATCTCCACAAAAATATTTTCTCTTTCCAGTTTCTTGCCATCGATCTCAATTTTCAGTTTATATGTTTTCAGCAGCAACATCCTGTATAGAACGCCCAATGTGTACGAGAGATTACCCAGAAATTTGAGTTTATATGCTGCTTTAGTTGCGTCTGCCACAAATCCCAGCCCTAAGATATTCAAGAAATAATACGTCTGCCCATGGCTTGTAAATTTCCCCACATCAACTTTTCGAAGTTTTTTCATCCCGATGATCTCTATTGCTTTCTGCCAGTGAGACACATGCAGCTTCAGGTCTCTGGCAAAGGCATTTCCCGTTCCGATGGGCAGCACACCCAGAGGAATTTTATTTTGCGATGGATTCTGATAATACCCGTTGATAACTTCAAAAAGTGTACCGTCACCACCGGCTGCAATTATACCGTCAAATTTATTAAGATCCGTGTTCTTGACAATTTCTACCGCATGTTCGGGGTAATCTGTGAGGTGAAGTTCAAATTCAATATTGTGCTTTAAAAATTCGGATTCAACTTCGGGAAGTATTTTCTCAGCTCTGCCGTATCCGGCAAAAGGATTATATACTAATAAA
>DAOUUD010000146.1 GCA_030668345.1 Candidatus Cloacimonadota bacterium
AATTTTATCCGCTATTTGATCAGAAAATACCCAGATTATAAAATCATAAATTTTGATAAACTTACGTATGCAGGCAACTTATATAATCTGGAAATGATAGAGGATAATCCCAATTACGCCTTTTTGAAAGGTGATGTTTCCAATAAGGCGGATGTAAAGAATGTATTCGAGCAGTTCAATCCCGATTTCGTGGTTCATTTTGCTGCAGAATCTCACGTGGACAGAAGCATCATCAATCCGGATCTTTTTTTGCAGACCAATATCCTGGGCACACAGATACTTCTCAATTATTCACGTGAATACAAAGTGGAGAAATTTGTTCTTATCTCCACCGATGAGGTTTATGGGTCTATTCCAAGTAACAGCTCAGTTTCGGAAGATGCCAAACTTGCTCCTAATAATCCTTATGCTGCCAGTAAGGCTGCTGCTGATATGTTAATAAGGGTTGCTCATCAAACATACGGGCAGAGAGTTAATATAATTCGCAGTTGTAATAATTATGGTTCCTACCAATTTCCGGAGAAATTGATCCCTGTGATAATAAACAATGCCTTACAGGGGAAAGAACTCCCAATTTATGGTGATGGAAAAAACATTAGAGACTGGATACATGTAGAGGATCACTGCAGAGCTATCGATCTTGTTCTTCATAAAGGACGTTCAGGCGAAACATATAATGCCGGGGCAAAAAACGAATGGGAAAATCTTGCACTGGTTGAGCATATTCTAGACCTGGTGAAATGTTCCCATGATCTTATCAGCTTTGTTCTGGATAGAAAAGGACACGATCTCCGTTATTCCATGGACTCAAGCAAGATAAAAAAAGAACTGGATTGGAAACCTGTCATAGATTTTGATGAAGGACTTGAGCAGACAATTCTCTGGTTCAAAAATCACCAGGAATGGGTGGAGAATATTCATTCCGGCGAATATGTGAACTATTACGAAAAATACAACAATAAGGTATGACGGAGTTTTATGAAAACATTATTAATATTTCTGCTAATGGTTTTTTTACTATTTGGATGCAGTTATCATAGAAATATTACAAAGAAAGTTATTGCCGACCATGAAAACACATTTCCTTCGAATCAAGTTCTCACTCTGGAAGATTCTTTGCGTCAGATAATCGGTTTAAAAAACATCGAAATAGATTCTTTATATAATTTTATGGAAGAACTTAATTTTACTGTTGATTCACTTGCTCTGGAACTGGAAATTGCCAACAGCCGGGTTGCTGTTAATACAGATTTCCAAATACCTGATTCTATCATATTTGCCGGACGTGTTTTTGACCTTTCAAATGAAAGGATCTTCAATAAATTCGAAACAATTTATAAGCAGGAATTGAAAACAGCGCATAAATTCATTCCTCGCAGTGGAAAGTACTTTGCAGTTTTTGATTCATTCTTTTCCCAATACGATATTCCTTCGGATACAAAATACCTGGCAATTGCAGAAAGTCAGTTGAATTCTATGGCAGGCTCTCGCGTGGGAGCGGTTGGCATCTGGCAATTCATGCCTAAAACAGCTAAGGGATATGGTATGAGGATCAATTCATTTATAGATGAAAGGCGTAATGTACTTCTATCAACGGATGCGGCTATAAAATACCTGTTAAACGCATATCAATATCTTTCCGACAGAGGTGCCAAGGACTGGCTTCTGGCTATGAGTTCGTTTAATGCCGGAGTTGGCAGCATTGCCAAAGTTATACGGCAGCAGGAAGCTTATGATTTCTTCGATCTCCTGATGAGAGTGGATGAAACCCATCAATATGTGTGGCGTGCAGCAGCTATCAAGATGATATTTGAGAACGAAGAAGCTATTTTTGGAAAAAAGTTGGAACGTCAACAACCACTTATGGACAATGCTCATAGTGAGAAGATAATACTTAAAGGACATTATGAGATCGATAACTGGGCGAAATTTCAGGGTACTTCGATAGGCAAAGTTCTGGAGTTGAATCCCTGGATAAAAATTTACAAACGAAACAGGAAGAAATATTCTGCCATCAATAATGTAGTACTTCCTCCTGGTGAATATTCTATACTTGTCCCAAAAGGGAACAATATCGACCACACGGAATTGGCAAAGATCGAGAAGCAATTCCTCAAGAAGAATGCCGGTTTTTTTACGCATCATATTGTAAAAAAAGGAGATACACTTTACGATATTGCCATGAAGTATAAAACTACAGTTATCAGGATAAAAAGCCTGAATAATTTGAGATCGAATATTATTTATCCAGGACAGAAATTGAAATTATACGGTTCATCTTCCGGCTCGGATTTATCAAAAAGTGATAAATATTATGTAGTAAAAAAAGGGGAGACTGTAGGTGCTATAGCAGCAAAATTGGGAGTTTCCCAGAATAGGATTATCTCAATGAATAATCTAAAAAACACAAATGGGATAGTGATCATTCATCCCGGACAGAAGCTGTATTACTGATGAAAGTGATAATACGTGAAATGGAAATTGCTGATATAGCGATGATAATGAATTTGGAAAAAGAGCTCTTTTCTGCTCCCTGGTCGGAAGCAATGTTTAGCGAACAGATCAGAGGACATTATGCGTATATTCTACAAAAAGACGAGAATAAAAAGATCATCGGTTATCTCTGCGGCTGGAAACTTCTAAATGAATTTACCATCACCAATATTGGTATTACCGGTGATTTTCAAAGAATGGGTTTTGGTACAAAACTGGTAAAGTTCATTATTAGTAAACTGCTGCATGAAATGTGTTTTAAAATCACTCTGGAAGTAAGAGAATCGAATTTGAAAGCTATCGGGCTTTATGAAAAATTTGGCTTTGAAGAGATTGGATTAAGGAGTAATTATTATCGAAACCCTGTAGAAAATGCTGTAATAATGAGATTGAATATGCTGCAAAAGATAGAAGGAAATGATTCATGAAAGGATTATTTATTACTTTTGAAGGAATAGAAGGATGCGGTAAATCCACCCAGGCGAAGCTTCTCAGAAAATATCTTAAAAAAAAAGGCTGGAGTGTTTTTCTTACCAGAGAACCGGGCGGACCCAAAATATCCGAAGAGATAAGGGAGCTTCTTTTAAGTACAGACAATAAAGAGATGCTTCCCGAAACCGAAGTACTACTTTATATGGCAAGCCGCAGCCAGCATACCGGAGAATGGATAATACCTGCTTTACAAAAAGGCAAGATGGTTATTTCCGATCGCTATTACGATTCCACGCTTGCCTATCAGGGAGCTGCCAGAAGAATTGATATAAAGCTTATTGACACAATAACCAAGTTTGCAACGTTTGGACTCAAGCCGGATATCACTTTTCTGGTCGATCTTCCGGCTGAGATCGGATTATCCAGGATTTCGAAGCAAGATGCCGATAGACTGGAAATGGAATCCATCGAATTTCATAAAAAAGTACGCGTGGGTTTTATTGAAATTGCGAAAAGAGAAAAAGAACGCTATATTATTGTTGATGGTACGAAAAGTGTGGAAGAAATTCATAATGAAATAATGAAAATTATGGAAGTTAAATTGAGGAAGGTTTCGATATGAAATTAAATAAAATGAGTAAGTGGGTAATTTCAATTAGCTTTATTGGTTGGCTGATTATTTTTATCCTGTTATTTAACACACAGAATGTAATAGCAGAAAACCCCAATCAAACTAACCTGTATAGAAAATTAAAACTTTTCAATGAAGTGCTGTTCAAGTTGCGGGAAAATTATGTTGATGATCTGGATATTGATAAATTGGTGGAATCTGCCATCGATGGCATGCTTAAAGAAACCGACCCGCACACGACATATTTCACTCCGGATGAATTTGACCGCTTCAGCACTGATACGAAAGGGGAATTCGGTGGATTGGGTATATCGATCGATAAAAAGGGTGACTATATCACTGTGGTTTCACCAATTGAAGGGACGCCAGCCTATAGAATGGGAATTATGGCAGGTGATAAAATAAGTAAAGTAGATGGTAAAAATATTGTTGGTATGAAAACTGATGAATCTATCAAGCTGATGCGCGGAGAACCGGGAACGAAGGTTACTATCACCATTTTACGACCGGGTGTAAAAGGAGAACTGGATTTTGAGATCATACGGGATATAATCAAAGTCAAGAGTATTCCCTATGCTTTCAAACTGGATAATGGAGTGGGATATATCAGGATCAGGCAGTTCAATGCAAACACAACAAAGGAATTAAGAGCTGCGCTCGATAACCTGGAAGCCGAAGGTATTCGTGGACTTCTTATCGATCTCAGATATAATCCCGGAGGACTTTTAAACGAAGCTATTAATACAGTTAACGAATTTATCGGGAAAAATAAACTGGTAGTATTCACCAAGGGAAGAACTAAACAGACAAACCTGGATTATTTAACAAGATACAACCGTATAAGATCGGGATATCCTGTAATTGTTCTCATCAATGGCGGTTCTGCCAGTGCATCAGAGATCTTTGCCGGTTCCCTGCAGGATTGGGATAAGGGGCTTGTTGTTGGTAAAACCTCATTTGGAAAGGGTTCCGTACAAAGATTATTTCCCCTTTCCGATGGTAATGGCATTAAAGTTACTACTGCCAAGTACTATATAAATTCCGGCAGGTGCATTCATAAAGACCTGAATGATAAACTATTACAGGATGAACGGGTAAAGAATGGGGACATTACCATAGAAGAAATAGAAGAGATGGAAAAAGAAGCCGATAAAGAAAATCATAAGAATATCTATTACACTTCCAGAGGTAGAA
>DAOUUD010000225.1 GCA_030668345.1 Candidatus Cloacimonadota bacterium
CATAAAGAACTTGGTTCTGGATTTCTTGAATCTGTTTATGAAGAGGCAATGGTATATGAATCAAAGAAGAAAAAAATTCCTTTTGAAACTCAAGTAAAAATTCTAATTTTTTACAAAGGGCATAAATTTCAGAAAGAATTTATTGCTGATTATATCGGATTTAAGAAAATTATTGTTGAATTTAAGTGCATACCATGTTTAACAAAAGTTGAAGAAGCACAAATAATAAATTATTTGAAAGCAACAAAACTCAAAGTTGGATTATTGGTTAATTTTGGTAGTAAAGAAAAATTAGAATGGAAAAGATATATCTTAACATAAAACATAAAGGACATTAGTGATGTCTTAGTGTCCTTAGTGGCTAAAAAGCAAAGGTGGGAAAAATGAAATTAGCAGAATTTTCAGTAAATAGACGAGTAACAATATTTATTATAACAGTACTCATTATAATTATGGGCGGGATATCTTTCTTCAGATTGGGTCTGGAAATATTCCCGGATATGGATTACCCGGTTATTTCGATCGTGACTTCCTACTACGGAGCATCGCCACAGGATATTGAAGAGACAATAACGGAAACGATCGAGACGGCAATTGCTTCTGTAAAAAATATCAAAACTGTCAAATCGGAAAGCTTGGAGAACGCTTCCCTGATAATGGTTGAATTCAACTGGGGAACGAACCTGGATTTTGCAGCACAAGACCTGCGGGACGTGATCGATCAGATAACAGATTATCTTCCTGATGATGTATCCAGACCGCTTGTAATGAAGTTCAACCTGTCTCAAATGCCGATATTGATGTATGGAGTAACCGGTGCAGAAAATACTTACGAACTCCGTAAAATACTGGAAGATGAAATATCCACTAAACTCAAACACCTGAAAGGTGTAGGGACAGTGATGATATACGGTGGAGATGAACTGGAAAAACAGATCATCGTGGATAAAGAAAAGATCGAACAATATAATATCTCCATCGATGATATTGTGCAGATAGTGGCAGCAGGTAACCTGAATATGACTGCCGGACACATCCAGCAGAGAAAAGACGAATTCCTGCTGAGAACAATGGCTCAATACAAATCTATTGAAGAGATAAATAATTTACCGATAAAGCTTACTAACACCGGTAAAACAATTTACCTAAAAGATGTAGCTTCAGTGCAGGATGGATTTAAAGAAAGACGTAATAGATTTAGAACTAATAAAATTCCAACAGCTATGATCATAGTTGCCAAAGAGTCCGGAGCAAACACTCTTACAGTAACAGATCGTGTAAAAAAAGAGATCATTATTATGGAAGAAGAATTTAAAGATGATCTTGAATTCTACATGGTGATGGATATGGGGCTTCCAATATCCAGAATTACTTCCGGAGCTGTTTCCAACCTGATAGTTGGTGGTATCCTGGCTATTGCTATCATGTTCTTGTTTCTGCGTAACTGGCGACCGACCCTGGCAATTTCATTGGCGATTCCTATTTCTGTTGTAGCCACTTTCATTCCTATATACTTAGCTAATTTTACACTGAATATAATGACGCTGGGAGGTCTTGCGTTGGGAGTGGGAATGCTGGTGGATAACTCCATTGTGGTTATAGAAAATATCTATCGTCATCTGGAGATGGGAAAGAAAAAGTTCCAGGCTGCTAAGGTTGGTGCAAGTGAAGTTGCAATGGCTATCACAGCTTCCACTCTCACCACTATCGCCGTGTTCTTCCCGATGATCTTTGCCGAGGGAATGACAGGTATCCTGGTTCGTGGACTTGCACTTACAGTTGCATTTTCACTGGCTGCATCACTCTTTGTTTCGCTCACCATTGTACCTGTGATCGCATCGATCATTTTTCGTAAAGCAAAAGACAGACCGCAAGTTGACAGGTCGGAAACTTTTTTCGAAGGAATTAAAAACAGGTACAAGAAAATTCTTATCTGGGGATTGGCACATAAAACCAAGACGATTGTAATAGTGGGAGTGCTTTTTTTGCTTACTCTTCTTATTCCAATTTTCGGTATCATTGGAACGGAATTCATGCCCGAACGCGATATTCCATTTATGGTACTGAATGTAAAGATGCCCACAGGAACTCCTTTAGATGAATCCGATGCTGTTATAAAGCAGCTCGAAGACGTCTTTCTTGAAACAGAAGGAGTAATGAATGTAATGGCAATGGTGGGTCCGATGAGTGATGCGCAGGCATTGGCTGATCCAACTAATCCGCAGGAAGTGAACGAATCACAGGTCTTTGTAAGACTACATGAACAATCTGACCGCGTTCTGACCTATAAAGAAATACAAGAACAGGTTCGCAGTAAACTTCCAAAGGTAGAAGGTGCCGAATTTAACTTTATGTCCAGTGAAGAGATGATGGGTGGAGGAGCCAAACCAATTGAGGTTAGTATTTATGGAAAAGATCTGGATAAATTGAAAGAACTTTCGCTATTGATAGAAAAACGCATGAATAAAGTGCAATATGTTACGGATGTTGTTAACAGTATGAAGCAAGGAAAGCCCGAATATCATATCGTAATTGATAAAGATAAAGCTTTCAAATACGGACTCACAGCTGCACAGATCGCTTCTGCCATTAAAACGTCTTCCCTGGGAACGCTTTGTGGGATCTTCCGAAAAGGTGGGGAAGAAATAAACATCACAGTACGCCTGGAAGAAGAAAAACGTAATAGCTTTGAAGATATAATGCATTTTTCAATAATCTCTTCCATGGGATTTTCCGTACCTTTAAACCAGATAGCTCACTTGGAACCGGCTGAAGGACCACGTAAAATTAGCCACGAAAAACAGAGCAGGAAAGTTCTGATCACTGCGAGCGTGACCGGTACGAATGATATGGGTGGAACCGTGCAAAATATCCAGAAAGCCATTGCTGATATCGAGGAGAATCTTCC
>DAOUUD010000237.1 GCA_030668345.1 Candidatus Cloacimonadota bacterium
ATCAGTCGATCGTGCAGAAAAAGCATTTATAAAGTTTCCTAGTGGATATTTCCAATCATAATGACTTTTTAATTCTGCTTCCAGGGTTCTTGTTTTAGGACATATCAGGTAACAAAGTCCACATTCCAGACATTTGTCTTTATATTTATATTCAGGAAAGCCATCCTTTCCGATCTTCAATGCATCAATACTATTTGCACTACAGAATGAAACACATCCACCACACCTGTTACATAGATCTTGATGAATAACTTCGTCGAGTAGATTATTAAAACTTAATTCTTTTTTTGATTTCATTTATTCTCCAGAAAATCTGACAAAATTACCAGGGAGCCAGGTTAAGCTCCCTGATAATTATTCAATCTTATTTACTTTCCCGTTATTTCGTAATCATAATCTTTTGAAGCAGACCATTTTTGAGATTCAAGCATATCATAAATCATACTATTCGCACCGTATTTAAGACTTGTTGCATCATAACCAAGAACTGTGAGATAAGCTGTAACCATAGAAGAAGTTTGTCCTGTCCAGCAATAAGTTACAATGGTCTTATCAGGACCAAGATTTTGTAAATCTAATGGCTTTATCCTGTAAGCAGTCTCGATGTGTCCATATTTATCAACATCATCTTCTTCCCAGTAGTTGTTAACAAAGTAATTTGACGGATTATTTAGAACTTTATCCGCACCTATTCCTTTAAATTCGCCATTCAACATTACATTAACTCGTTCAGCAAGCATTTCCTTGCCTTCTGTTGCATCACATTCCAGTTGAATATACTTAAATCCAGTATTTTCTGCCACAGGTTCAGCAACCCAGTTTTCACTTTCAATTTGACCGCAGTTTTTTGTCCACAAATCAAAATCGCCGTTCCATCCGCTCATACCCCATTTCAATACTTTAGCATTGTCATATCCTGAAAGTCTGAGTGCCATTACAGCATGACCGGCTGCCTGTCCCGTGTAACATACTACCACAATTGTATTTTCTCCCGCTTTCTCAGCATCGTTAAGAATTGTAGATAAAGAAGTTAAAACAGCTCCGGTAATATGACCATCATCATAATCTATAATTCCGTTTTTGTCCTTATCTGCTCCACGAATATCCATTAAGTAATAACTTGCCATGTTATCATGAACATCTTCTGTATTTATGATCCATCCGTCGAATAGTTCTTTTACTGTCATTCCATTACTATCCATGTAAGTTAATAAAGTATCAAGATCGTTCTTTTTTGCACAACCTGCAAAGATTAAAACTATAACAGATAATACTATTAAGTTTTTCATCCATTTTTTTTTCATCTCTTTTCTCCTTTTTTTTTAACCGCATCCGCCTGATTCAGCTGGTGTATCTTCTTCCTCTGATTCATTTGGATTAAGCCATTTTTTGTAACCGCCTTTCAGGTTTTTAACATTTTTATAGCCGAGCTTCATTAAGGTTTCAGTAGCTAAAGCTCCTCTACCACCTGATTTACAATAAATAACGATTTCATCATCTTTAGACGGCATATTTTTTCGATTTTTCCAAAAAGTTATATCAGCTATTTTAAATTCCAATAAGCCTCTTGGAATGTTTTTCGTCATTGTGTCAGGATATTCTTTTTCATCGTTTTCATCTGGCTGATTTATATATCCTTCTGCAAATTCACCCGGTTCTCTTATATCGATAATAACTCTCAGTTCCTCTTTTTCCAGTTTAGCTTTGAAATCTTCATACGTGATTTCGTTGATGCCAGCTTTTGCTTCTGCCACCATTGCTTTGCTGTCTGTAAATACTCCACCTTCAGAAAATCCTTTTCCGCAACCAGAGATTAGAAGAAGAATTGCAGAAAGAATTATCAGATAATTTATTTTTTTCATTTCTCCTCCTCTTTATAATGCGGAAAATTTTCCGGTCTTTTCATTCCATTTCACAAACACATACCACAGCAGAAGTATTAGCAAGATGAGAACAACTGCACCGGTATAACCTAAAACATCCGGCAGGAACAATTTGCTGCGCAAAGATTCAGGAAGAATCTTAAAAACAGCAGGAACAATAAATCCTTTGGAAACAGGAGCCATTATTACAAATCCAATAATTGACATCCACAGTTTTACATGACCTTCTCCGGCACGCCAGAGTGTTCCCACAGCTCAGCCACCCGCAATTGTCATTCCCAGACCAAAGATAAATCCACCTATTAAAGCACTTAGCCAGAAATTAGCATAAATAGATTTCATTTCAATGGCTCGAACTGCAGTTTCTCCTGCATTCCCTACTCCGAAATACTTGATAACAGTAAATCCAATAAGAACAACCAGAACGCTGATAATTATTGCAACCGGAGCCGTTGCTTCACCTGTCATGAAAGGTTCGCGGAAAGCCCGAACGATACAATAGCGGGATCTTTGCAGAATTATTCCAAGAATGAGTGCGATAAATACATGCCAGCCCAGAATTTTCGATAAGGAAGTCCCTCTCCCTGTATAATTGCTGAAAATATATAAAACAACAGCAATCAAAGCCCAACCGAGCCATCTTTGCCAACCTGTTTTTTTACCAGTTCCAGGCAGTAGTGTACACGATTTTCCCATACTGATTTTGGGTAGTGCTTCCATTTCCCACAAAAGGTATTTGAGAGCTACGATAGTTCCCAGCATAAATCCGAGTGAGAGGAACAAAGCTCCTCCGGAAAGTGCTGGAACTCCACTAAAGAATC
>DAOUUD010000250.1 GCA_030668345.1 Candidatus Cloacimonadota bacterium
CTGCAAAGATTCATCTCGACTCGTCGTAAGCTTTTTTGTAACTCGACCTGCCAGGTCGAGAGAGCGACCAAGCTGGTCGCTTTAAGGCTCTCAAGCTCTCCTTACCACGAATTAACTGCAGAAAATCTCATTCTTCTTAACACATCGGGACGATGTAAGTTAATAACTGATTCAATCGAGACGAATGAACCAACAGACTCGACTCGTCGTAATCTTACGAGTCGAAAGTAATATTGAGTTTCATAAAATCATTTGACTTCTAAACAAAGATGTCCAACTCTAACCACATAATATTCGATTAAATATTTAATAGGAGATAATGATGATCAATATTATAAAAAACAAAGCATTTCTGCCGGTTATTTTATGCTTACTATTTATGAGTTCTTCCCTGTTTGCCACAAAAGAAAGCTATAAGGAATTATGGGAAGAAGTTCAAAAGTCAGAGAGTAAAGGGCTGCCAAAATCCACGTTAAAAATAGTCGAGCAGATATATGAAAAAGCAAAAGTTGAAAACAATGCTTCCCAATTCGTGAAAGCTGTGATCCACAAAATGAAGTTCTCCGTTCAGGTGGAAGAATTCTCCGAAATAAAGCTGATAAACAATTTAAGCGAAGAAATAGTCGATGTAAAATTTCCCATAAAATCGATTTTACATTCCATTCTGGCAGATTGTTACTGGCAGTATTTCCAGCGAAACCGCTGGAAATTCTATGAAAGAACAGAAACCATCAACTTCCAACAAGACGACGTAAGCACCTGGGACCTGAAAAAAATATCGGTCGAAGTTATCGAACATTACCGGCTTTCATTGGTAAAAGCAGACGAACTGAAAAAGATACAATTAGATAATTATGATGACATTTTAACCATCGGAAATACCCGAAACCTCCGCCCAACACTTTATGATTTCCTGGCGCATCGTGCTGTGGATCTGTTTATGAATACTCAATCGGGTTTGATCTCACCCGCATATCAATTCAAGATAAGCGATGCAGGTTACTTCCTGCCGGCAGATGAATTCGTAAATCTGAATATCGTCAGCCGGGATTCTCTTTCCCTCGAGTTCAATGCGCTTCTTATTCTGCAGGACCTGGTTCAATTCCATCTTCAAGATCAAGAACCTGATGCACTTATTGATGTAGATTTAAAACGTTTGAAATTTGTTCATAATAAATCAGTATTGGAAAATAAAGATGATTTATTTGAAATATCTTTGCTCGATCTCGAGAAGAAATATGAACAATTTCATGCTTCTGCTGAAATTTCTTATGAACTTGCAAATTACTATTACCAGTTGGGAAGCCTTTACAATCCACAGGTTTCCGAAGATCATAGATGGTATCTAAAACAAGCTTATGACCTCTGCCGGAAAATAATTAAAAAATTCCCGGAAACGCTCGGTGCGGGAAACAGCAAATACCTGATCTCCAATATTACAGCAAAAGATATGTCGCTCCAGACAGAAAGAGTTTATCTACCACAACAAAAGTTGTTAGGACTGCTGAGCTACAGGAATGTGAACAAATTCTATTTCAAGGTTATAAAGATAACAACCGACGAACGAGACGAATTCCAATATAATTACGGTGATGAAAAGAAACTGAAAAAGTTCATTTCACGACAGCCGGAAAGAGAATGGAACATCTCTTTTCCTGATGATGGTGATTTCCAAAGGCACTCGATAGAAATAAAAATTCCCGAGTTGAACATTGGAGAATACCTGTTATTTGCCAGCGATAATCCTGATTTCAGCTTCGACAGGAACGCCGTAACCTACTCCTTTCTTACAATTTCAAATATCAGTTTTGTCCAGAGAGAAGTTGAAAATGAAAGAAAAGATTTTTATGTGCTACACAGAGAAACAGGAAAGCCCCTTTCCAATGTGAAAGCAAATATCTGGTTCAGGGAATATAACTATGATAAAAGAAAATACGTAAAAGTTAAATTCCCTGAAAGTTTCACCACGAATGAAGAAGGATATTTCAGTATTCCCATCCCTATTAAATCAAAAAATAATTCTTCATATTATATAGAATTCATTTATGGAAATGACCGGTTATTTACTGACGATTCTTTCTACAATTATTACCATGATCATGAGAAAGATAAGATAATCAGGACTTTTTTCTTCACAGACAGGGCAATCTACCGCCCCGGGCAGACTGTTTACTTTAAAGGAATAATGATAGAAACAGACGGAAAAACTAATGAGATAAAAACCAACTTCCAAACCAAAGTTTCTATGTATGACGTGAATTACCAGGAAATTTCCAGTTTGAATCTGACGACCAATGATTACGGAACTATCAGCAGCAGCTTTATGATCCCGCAAGGTGTCCTTACCGGAAATTTCCAGATCACCAATAATTATGGAAGCATAAGTATCTCTGTGGAAGAATACAAACGCCCCAAATTTGAAGTTAAAATAGATCCACCCAAAGAGAGTTTCAAGATCAATGAAAATGTTAAGGTCAAATGTTCTGCAAAAGCTTATGCAGGATTCAATATCGATAATGCCGACCTCACCTACCGCATTGTGAGAACGGTTTCCTTCCCCTACTGGTGGTATTATTGGAGATGCATACCATATAA
>DAOUUD010000209.1 GCA_030668345.1 Candidatus Cloacimonadota bacterium
CTAATCGTATCTCCGAAGAAATACTTTCGCGTCCGACTTGCATGCCTAATCCACGCCGCCAGCGTTCGTCCTGAGCCAGGATCAAACTCTTCATTATTATTATCTATTCTCTCTCACTCACCTGCACTTCTATCATACCTTTACTTATAATGATCTACAAAAAAAATACCTCTCTTCATAAAAAGGTCTGGCAAAACTGAAATACACCTTTTTTGTGTCAAACAAATTATTGTGAAAAAACCCTTTTTATTTTGAATAAAGGACAATTTTATACTTTAACATAATAATATAATAGCTATTTAATTATTAGCAAAAAAATTATAGTTTTTTAAGTCCAGATAAATACGGCACAAGTACATCAGGTAAAGTGATACTGCCATCTTCGTTCTGATATGTCTCAATGAGAGCAATAAATGTTCTTGGGGTTGCTAAACCGGAACCATTCAGTGTATGAACAAATCTTACTTTATCATCGATATCACGAAATCTGATGGAAGCTCTGCGAGCTTGAAAATCTTCAAAATTACTTACGGAAGAAACTTCAAGATATTTTCCTGCACCCGGAGCCCAGACCTCCAGATCATAAGTTATGGCAGAAGCAAAACTGAGATCACCTGTAGCAAGGGTCAACACGCGGTAATGCAAGCCAAGCGCCTGCAGGATATCCTCCGCATCCTTTAGCATTTCTTCTAGAACCTGATAAGAATTTTCCGGTTGAACAAAACGTACTATCTCAACCTTATTGAATTGATGAATCCTCTGCAAGCCTTTTGTATCTTTTCCATAAGAACCTGCTTCCCGTCTGAAACACGGACTATAAGAAACAAACTTTTGCGGTAGCATCTTTAAAGGTAATATCTCACCTGCATAAAGGTTAGTAACTGAAACTTCGGCAGTGGGAACCAGGAAGAGGTCATCCTGCTCGATACGATACATATCATCTTCCAACTTAGGCAGTTGGCCGGTACCGGTCATTGTCTTCCTGTTCACCAAAACGGGAAGAGAAACCTCTGTATAACCATGTTTTTGAATATGAAAATCAAGCATAAAATTAATCAGGGCACGTTCTAATAGAGCTCCTTTATTTTTGTACCCAATAAAACCAGTTCCAGATAGTTTAGGTACTCTTTTTAATTCCAATAGATCATTCTTCTCAGCCAGAACAAGGTGATCTTTTGGCTGGAAAGCAAAAGTTTTTTTTGAACCCCATTTTTTTATGAATTTATTTTCAGATTCACCACCAATAGGAACTTCCCTATGGGGAATATTGGGAATACGTAGTAATTCATTTTCAAATTTAACAGATACTTCGGAAAGCTCAGTGGAAAGAGCTTTGACCTTTTTGGAGATATTCTGCATCTCTGTTATGAGTTCAGTAGCAATTATTTTTTGTTTCTTTAATTCTGGTATCTGCTTGGAAACCCTGTTCTGTTCTGCCCGCATTGTATCAAAATCAAATTGAAGTATCCGTTTTTTCTCATCCAGTTCAAGAATCATTTTTAGATCGCATTTTTCATTTTTATTTTTAATTGCTCTTTGCACAATATCTACATTTTCTCTAATAAATTTAATGTCCAGCATCTTTCCTATTCCTTGCTACAATTTAAAACCCACGACACTTGCCGTGGGTTTTTTGTAAATCAATATTTTTTTTGGAGACTATAACTCCACGGCTGTGTTGATCATTGCTTTGAATTTTTCAATATCCAGCGAAGCTCCACCAATTAAGCCTCCATCTATGTCGGGTTGATGTAAGAGTTCTCTGATATTCTCAGGTTTCATACTTCCACCATACAATATGGAAATGCTATTTGATATTTCCGAAGAAAATTTTTCTGAAATCCATTTTCTTATTAAAAAATGTATCTCTTGTGCCTGCTGGGGAGTGGCTGTTCTTCCCGTACCAATTGCCCATACCGGTTCATAAGCGATAACCAGATCATTATTGATCTTAATGTTTGTTAAAGTCTTTGTAAGTTGAGAAAGAATAACCTGTTCGGTAATTCCTTTTTCTCTTTCTTCCAATGTTTCACCGATGCAGAGTATAGGCACAACTTCAAATTCCTGAAGCTTTTTTAATTTGGAATTTATCAGATCATCGGTTTCATGATAATATTTCCTTCTTTCCGAATGACCGATTATACAGTAATCTATCTCCATGGAAGCGAGCATGGACGCAGATATTTCTCCCGTATATGCTCCAAAATCATTTTCATTTACGTTCTGAGCACCGATAAATACCCGATTTTCAGATGCAAAATCCGAAGCCATTTCCAGATAAGGAGATGGAGAACATACAACAACTTCCACTTTACCCAATTTCTTTACATTGAGGAAATCGGTTAATTCAACCATGAAGTCTTCTGCTTCGGAAAATGCTTTGTTCATTTTCCAGTTACCTGCAATGATGATCTTTCTCATTTGATGCTCCGGATTTATTCTGACTCTATACTTTCAATCCAACCCTTGGCAGATTTATCGTATTTTCCACCCAAAAGTTTTTGGAAATCGGCTTTAGCTCCTGGTTTATCCCCTTCGTTCACTTTGATCATAGCACTGTAATATATTGCATCTGCATCACTTGATTTCTTACCAAGCCGCTGATTGATTTTCTCTTTTGCCATTGCGAAATTATCATTATCATAATAATAAATAATAAGTTTCAGATTAATATCTATGTCATATTTCAAAGATAAGGATTTTTCATAATGAACATTTGCTTTTGAATACGAACCAATATCTTCATAAAGAGAACCCATATTCTTATATGTCTGAGCAAGAACACTTTCTTTGGGATTAGTAAGTAAAAAATCCTCGTATGCTTTGATTGCATCTTCATTTCTTCCAAGATATTTATACAGGATAACAGCAATGTTCTTAATAACTCCTGAATCTTGTTTAAGTTCATATGCCTTCTTGTACCATATCAATGAATTCTCATAATCTTCTATTGCTAAATAATAAGACCCAATTCTCTTTTGGTTGTCAGATGTCTGCTTGATATTATCGTAAGCTTTTAAAACATTAATAGCTTTAGGTACATTATTTAAATATTTTTTGAGAATAATGGCTTTATCTTTAATAAGTTTATAATTATCAGGACCAACTTTCAGCCTTTCATCAAGAATGCGAACTGCATTTTCAAAATCACTTCCCTTTGCATAGGATTTATAAGCATTTGTCAACCATAAAG
>DAOUUD010000007.1 GCA_030668345.1 Candidatus Cloacimonadota bacterium
AAGACTTACATAGAAAATCTGATGAACAAATGCCAGGGTGACGTTACAAAAGCATCCAAAATATCTGATATCAAAAGGCAGAATTTATACGAGAAATTTAAAAAATATGATCTCGATCCTAATAGTTTCAGAATAACTAAGTAATCTAATCAGCCTCTTTCTTAAAGAGATAAAACATCATGATAATGACATAGAGCAACATACAGAAATCTGCCAATAAAATGAATTTGAAAAATATCCGATAAAGTGAATTAAATAAAAACGCCGAGAACAGAAATATTAAACTAAAATTAAGCAACTTTTTCAAATCTTTTGGAATGATAATAACAAACGAAAGAAGTGGCAGCCAGATCACATTGTTATAAGAAAGCCGGGCAGCAGGCAGAAAGAACTCGCTTAGAAATACTAATGTTAAACCAATAAAAAAGATCATTTCTATTGAAACATCCTGTTTCCTTTTTCTAAAAAGAAAAATAGAAAATAATAGAATTACAATTATAAGCGATATCCACAAAATATTGGAATGTACTTGTACATTCAGATACCTTCTGAATAGTTCCTGGAAAGATGAATCTATCATGGGAAGATTACCGGAAATGACGGAATTCTTGACACCTTCGATCATATTGAAATTCGGATGTAATGATATTGATGGTTGAATAATACCCAGATGGAATAATTCATGAATTTTCATTGCAGAAAAATAATTTTGCCATATACTGAAATCTGCAGTTATAAATGAGGAAGCAATTCCAATAATTATTCCGATGATCCCTCCGACTATTACTTTCCATTTCCGATAAATAAGAAAAGGAATACCCATTAATATTACAGGAGGTCTTAAACTCAATGTAAAACCAAGAATTATGCCAGCTATAAGTAAATTGTATTTAAAATCTTTTTTCGATATCCAATAGGCTAATACAATCAAAAATGCAAAAAGTATGTAAATTTGTCCCTTTTCGATATAGAGACGCCAGAAAAAACTTCCTGCAATAAGTAATAAACCGATTATCCATATTATCTTTGATCTTATATCCGAATCTGCTATTTTTGAAAAAATTACAATAATAACCATTAACATCATCCATTGAAATATCGCCCAGAGGATCTGCTGAGTTTTATAAGGGATCCCAGCAAAAGGAGCATGAAGTAATAAAAAAGTTGGTGGTAAAGTAAGCCTGCTTACCGGAAGGTCCTTAAAAAAATCCCTGGCATCTACATAATATTCGGGTGTGTCATTATTCCATTTGAAATAATAGGGATCTTCTCCTTTTAATAAAAGTCGTGCTCCTACAACGCGATTCCTGAGATCGATAGCACCGTATTTTAATGTGTTCACAACATCAAAACTCAAACATACTGCAGCTATTAAAACTGAATAAATTAATAATGCTACGATAAAATACTTAATGTAGTTATTTCCTCTCATGATACTCCTCTTCAGTATTCACTTCCCAGATATTATCTTTAGTTTTGATATTATTAACAATATTTTCCACAGCCATCATTGCGGTAAGCATCGAATGATCCTGGTTATTATAACGGTGCATACCGTTCCTGCCGATCAAAAACAGGTTCTCGAATTTATCGGTTAACTCCCGGATTTTATAAAACTTATCATAACTTCCAAAATAAGCCGGATAGGTTTTGGGCATCCTGATAACAACACTGTCCAGGACATCTTCTTTTTCTATAATACCGATCTTACAGAACTCATCGATCGCAAATTCCGCAAAATCTTTATCTGCCATACTCCACAGTTCATCACCTTCACTGCAGAAATATTCCAGTCCTATCCATATATTATTTTCATCTTTAACCATATACGGACTCCAGTTATTGAAGATCTGAAGCCTTCCCACTTTCACATCTCGTTCCTGGATATATATCCAGTTATCAGGAACGATATTGTTCATTGTTTTGAGTTTCGTTTCATTCTTTATCTTCATTTTTTTCAGGAGAAGCCCCACAGTAACAAAGTCCCGATAGATCAGCCCTTCGGATATTTTTTTTACTTCTTTTGGAATCTGGTCACCCATCGACTTAATAAGATCTTTCACAGGCATGCATGAGAAAAAGTAGTCGCCTTTCATTTTGAATTCATTTCCGGTTTTTTCGTTACAGATGGTTACACCGGTTATTCTTTTCCCATTTATCTCGATACCGATGACTTTCTGATTCAGGTTTACTTCTCCCCCTTTTTCAGAAATTAGTTCTGCAACTTTTTCCCAGAGTTGCCCTGGTCCATATTTGGGATAAAGGAATTGTTCTATCAAACTGGTTTCAGTTTTCTTTTGATCTATGGATGCATCTTTAACAAAGATATTCTTTAGTGCATGAATTATAGCTTTTGTAATGGAAAGCCCTTTTATGCGTTGAGATCCCCACTCTGGTTTTATCTTACTGCAGGGCACTCCCCACACTTTTTCTGTGTAGTCTTTAAAGAAGGTAAGATAAAGTTCCTTTCCAAATCTGTTAATAAAGAAATCTTCCAGATTTTCTTCTTTCTTGATGGGAAAAAGACGGATCGTCAGATAGCTCCACCCTATTTTGATAATTCTGAGTATTCCCAAATTTCGAAGTGTTTTCAGGTTCAGGGAGATCGGATAATCAAAGAATTTCCTGAGGAAAAAAATCCTGGAGAGTCTGCTTCGAACCAGCATAACCTTATCCTGCTTTTGTGGGTTAGGTGCATTCGTTTCTTTTGAAAGAGGAATATTCCTATCGAGCAATAAATCGTCTTTTGATGGAGCTCCCTGAAGCGGAAGAATATTCTGCCACCATTTCATTACTCTTTCTGATTTAGAGAAAAACCTGTGCCCGCCAAGATCGATCCTGTTGCCTTTATAATTTATAGTTTTAGATATTCCGCCGATATCACCGGAAGCTTCAAATACAAAAGGAACAATATCGGTTTTCTGTAATAATTCATAGGCAGCAGTAAGACCGGCGGGTCCTGCTCCAATGATTATTGCTGTTTTTGTTTTTTTATTCATAATACTTCATTGTAATCTCAAGGAATTCTGGGTGGATTGTATTTTATATAGTATTCAGGTTTCTGATAATATTCCAATTGAGCGCTATGCCAGAAACCAATCATGTTCTCCAATTCATCTGCTTTATCCTGATATTCAGAAATAACATCATTAATCTCTTCCGGATCATTTTCCAGGTTAAACATTATCCTCTCATTAAAGGGATGATATGTTTTGAGTAATTTCCAGGGCCATTCCACGATCCCGTCCTGCCATATAAATGTATTATTATGAACAAAAATATGACGTGGTTCAATATCGGAAAATACAGAATATCCCTGAAAAGAATCGGGTATTTGTAATTTCATTAGATCGAGCAGTGTGGGAAACAGATCAATATGGCTGATCGGTTTTTCTATAATTGAAGTTGCAATACCTTTTGGAGGTTTTATAAGGGTAAATGTTCGAATAATTTCATCGTACATTGTACCTGAATGATTAGCAAAACCATGTTCATAAAATGCTTCACCGCTATCTCCAATAATAACGAAATAGCAATTATCCCATATTCCTTCCTTTTTCAGGAAATCAACAAAATCATTAATCAATTTATCAATATTAAAGAAAGCGTTATAATATCGATTTCTCACATGAACTGCTTTATCTTCTGGCCAATCAGAGTAAACCATTGGAAAATCGATATCGCTGGGTTGGAATGGTTCTTCCCCACCTTCAGGGATCAAATAATTAAAATGGGTATTTTGCAGATTCATGCCGAGAAAGAATGATTCGGAATCATTTAAACTCGTTATCCAGTTTTTTGCAATTCTTAACGTTTCAGAATCTTCAATTTTTCCTGCAGTTGCTATTTTTTCCTTTATTAATCTGCCCAATCCTCTTTTATCATCTTTATTATACCATGTTTTTTTATCGTAATTTTCGGAATGATAGAAATAATCGATGCCTTTATCTTCTAACCAATTGATCATATCTCCCCATTTTTCGTTTTGAGATGATATATACCCTGTTTTGTAATTATTCATTTTAAAATATTCAAAAACAGAAATTCCACGAGAAGGAGAATATTTTGAATACGGCTCGCGAAAATCTGCCCGCAGGGGATAACGAGAATACCAGATAGAAATATCTGAATAGTTTGAATGTGTTGATGTAGCATACGATTTATCAAAAAAGAAAGCTTGAGAGATCAAGCTTTTCATAAATGGGATCGGGCTTGGGTCAAGGTTTATCAGATCCATTCTCATAGATTCTATCATGATTACAATTACAGGCTCATTCGCTGATTTAGAAGGAATTGTTTCATTATGTATTTGGTTGTTCAGCTTGGGGGTCATTAATGACAGCAATGCTGTTTCATCTATATTCTGAGACTGATTTACTATATTCAGCGCACTTAAAAAAGGATGGAATAATTTTTTCTCAATATGAAAGTTAATTAAAAGAATACAAAATAACCCAATAATAATTATACTAACCTGATATAATTTTAAATCGAATTTGTTATATCTGCTTTTCAAATTTAAAAAAACAAAATTCATCAGCAAACTAACCAGTAAAGTAACAAAGAGCAGAATAATTATCAATCCCAGGCTTGTTTGAAAGAAATGTAAAAATAGCAATCGGAAATTAGAGAGAGCAAAAACAATAGAATTATTAATAAGAAAAAAACTATTCCTGAAATAAAATTTCCAACTTGATATATCCAGTAAAATTAAAAACATAAGACTTACTACTGGGATGATCGCCAGAAAATAACGAAATGTTTTTTTTAATTGCATTATTAACATCCAGAACAAACTATAACCTGCAATTATACTTAACCAGATAATCGAGGAAATAGCGGATAGCACGATTAAGTGTCTGATCTCAAACGATGTCCTGGAAAGACGAAACACATTCGCCAGGGTATATACAATACCCGATTCCAGTATTCCAGCTATTATTGAAATGAATAATACTAAACAAAAATACTTGTAAACTTTCTTTAATAACAACATCTCACCTCATCGTGAATGGAAAAGTAACTTTTTTCTGGCAAAGAAATTCCATAAATAAACCACAACCGTCGATACGATCTTGGAAACTAAATAATAAAAATGCAGGTATTCTGTACAACTCCATATTATCAGTTCATTCATCCCCAGTCCAACTATCCCGATAATTCCGAAAATAATAAATTCAAGATATCTATTGGAAACGTTCCTGGTATTAAAAACCCAGGTAATACTCAAGATGTAATTCGTTGCTAATCCCAGTGAAAAAGAGATCGCTGCAGATACCAGGTAATGTATCCCGGCAAATTCGGTTAATAGAAATAGCAAGCCAAAATCTACTCCGAAAGCAATTCCCCCTACAAAAGTATAACGGAAAAGCTGTATCAGAGTATTATCTGTTTTATCCTTAATAAACTTCTCTATCATATACGTCCCAATGACATCAACATAAGCTTTAAATTGTCTAAGTTAATAATTTGTCAAGATTTCAATGGTTGGCATATATTTTTGACGCATATCCGGCTTATGTAATTAGTTTATGACATTAGCTGAGATCACAAAATTAAATATAGGATTTAATAAAAATTTTTCTTGCCTACTTAAAACCTTTCTATTAAATAGGTTTCGATGAATTGTAGGCTTCCTGAATTTGCATAAATAAGATTGGCACACCGATTGCGTATAAGCGACAGTGTAGCATAGAAGTGAATTTTAAAAAAAAGGGATTTTAAAAAAACCCTAAATTAGGAGGAACAAATGGGAACACAACAAATTCTGTTGATCGTATTAAGTGTAATTATCGTTGGTATTGCTGTGGCTGTGGGTATTACAATGTTCAATGCTCAGGCTACTAACTCAAACCGTCAGGCAATCGTTGGTGATATGAACAACCAAGCATCTTCTGCACTGGCATATTACAAAACTCCACTTACACATGGTGGTGGCGCGGGGAGTTTCATTTCAGCTGATGCTGTAGGAACCTGGATCGGTTATGATTGGAACGGCACGTATTGTACAACTGGTAATGGTCAATTTACTATTACTTTTGATAATACTGATCAGATAACAATCGTTGGACTTGGTACCGAAGTGGGTAGTAATGGTTCAACAAACGTATCGGCGACCATGACCATTATCGGCTCCACAAGTGGCATTACTACTTTAATACTTAACTAAGAATTACCTTAAATACGTTATTAATTTGGACATGGGGGGTAACCCCCATGTTCGAATTTGTATTTTTTAATATAATAAATTATGTTAAGCGAATATAGATACCAGGGAGTAACCTTAGGCGGAAAAGGTGTGCAGGGCATAGTACTTGCCCATAACAAAGGCAAAGCGAAAAAAATAGTAGAATCAATAGCGCTAAAAAATAAAATTAGAATCAATTCAATTATACCTAAAAAACTTTTTCTATATCATGTGAAACTGCCAAATGGCAAAAAGATCAAGGGTCGGCAATCAGCATACGCCAAAGGAGAGGTAGCTCGTGCTTTGGCTACTATGGGTTTTAAAAATGCCAAGATCGAACAAGCCATCATAGATATAAAACTTAAACCTCCCTATTCCAGCATTCTTATGTTTGTAAATCTCAGTTCTTTTCTGTTAAAAGAAAAAATGAGCTACGATAAAATTTTACGAATGCTTGCCGATGAAGAACCCAACTTAACACTCAAGGAAACTTTAAAAAAGATCGAAAGTGAACTTAAGAAAGGTAAGGAAGGAACAGAAGTTTTTAATAGATACCAGGACGTCTTCGGAAGATTTCCAGCCTATATGCTGGGATTGGCCACTAAATCCGGTAATATGGCCGAAGTATACGATGCCACAGCCAAATTCATGGAACGGGAAGCAGAATACAAGAAAAGTCTGCGACAAGCTTTAATGCAGCCTGCTGTAATGGTTATTGCCATGATCGCTGCTGTCCTATATTATGTTATTAAAATATTTCCGGACACTGCCAGAATGTTTGTAAAATTTGGGATCGATGTACCTCCAATGACTGCTGCCACCCTTGCACTAAGCGATTTCTTTGCAGCAAGCTGGTGGTGGATAGTTCTTATGTTTTTGATTCCTGCCTTTATCATTTTCCTATGGTGGAGAACACCAAAAGGAGAAGTTTGGAGAGATAAATTCCTTATCCAGCTACCCGTGATAGGACACCTGCTTCACAAATCAAGTATAGAGATATTCTTCAGAGTATTTTCTGCGATCTATGCTGGAGCCGACAATAACATTGAAACTCTAACAGCTTCAGCAGAAGCTTGCAGAAATAAGTATATTGAAAAGGGCGTAAAAGAAATTGCGATTCCATTAATGTTGAAAGATGGAATGTCGCTTGTTCCCGCCTTAGCAAAAGCGGATGTATTTAATCAAAGTACATTATCTCGCTTAAAAACAGGTACAGAATCCGGTAATATTCTACAATCTGCTCAACAGATAGCTACTTTCTACGAAAAGGAAACAACTTATAAAATGGAGAATATTATCCAATCCATCCAGATGTTTGTTGGTATATTCATTGCAATTATCATTACTTTATTAACTATTGTATCTTCGGAAGTTGCAATGATCTCGCCCAGGACACCTGGAACATAGTATAGCAATGATAAAGAAATCCAGATTCGGCCAGTTATTGTTGAAAAAAGAAGTTATTGATAAAAAGACACTGGAAAAAGCTCTATTAATCCAGACTGATGAGGATCCGGAAAATACCAGAGCTCTTGGTGAAATACTTGTTAATGACTTTAAGATCAATCATCATGCTATTTATGGTTTATTGGCAGAACTTTACGCGTTTCGCACGCTCGAGATAAAAGTAAATGAAATCGATGAAAACCAGATCAAACATACAAAAGAGATACTTTCCAAATTTCCCGAAGACTTTAAAAATAAATTAATTTATAAAAAAATTCTCCCCTATCAACTCAGCTATGGACGAAGAAATACTCTTATCGTCATAGCTGCCGACCCATCAGAGAAGATTTCGGAACGCATTCCTATATATACTGAATTTAAAAAATACGAGGTTGTATATGTACGCCTCGATGTTCTGGAAGAAGTTATAACTCTTATTGCTCCTCAGAAAAACGAATTTCTAGACCTGTTGCAGGAAGCCGAAGAGCAAATGGAAGATGTTGACGAGACTAGAGGTCAACATGATGTAGATGAATATGCTCTTGATGATGAGATAAATAAAAGCCTTCTGGTAAATTTATTCGAGGGCAGTCTTATCGAAGCTGTTCGTAAAGGAGCCAGTGATATTCATATTATTCCTTACCTGCGTTCAAATGTGGACTTTTACTTCAGGATAGATGGTAAACTTATTCGCTGGCATCGTCAGGAAAACACTTCTCCCGAAGCAATGTCTGCCGTGGCTAAAGATAGAGCAACAGGGGTAGATCGTTTTGAAAGGGACACAGCTCAAGACGGATTTATGCAACGTATTGTTGATGATCATCTTATCCGTTTCCGTGTATCCATAATTCCAATTACTTCTTCGGAATATGAACGGCGCTTTGAAAGCATCGTGATAAGAACCATTGACGATAGGAACGTGATAACCGATCTGCGAAAACTCGGTTTCCAGGAGCAGGCAGAAAAAGATTTCATAGATTCTATTTCAAAATCGAAAGGTATAGTACTGGTAACCGGACCTACTGGTAGTGGTAAATCTACTACCTTGATGGCTGCACTCTATCATACTATAGATCCATCTAAGAACGTTCTGACATGTGAAGATCCGGTGGAATATCATATTAAGGGAGCAAGGCAACTTAAGATCGGGCACAGGTT
The DNA here is from genome assembly GCA_030668345.1 of Candidatus Cloacimonadota bacterium. Lineage (GTDB taxonomy): Bacteria > Cloacimonadota > Cloacimonadia > Cloacimonadales > TCS61 > JACNIV01. The sequence continues at coordinate 8,792 of DAOUUD010000007.1, forward strand.
CACCTTTGATAATGCTATTCGATCCATTCTACGACATGACCCGGATGTTGTTATGGTAGGTGAGATCCGTGATAAAATAACTGCTGAAATTGCTATCAAACTTGCCAATACAGGACATCTAACGTTCTCAACCCTTCACACAAACGACGCTCCCAGTGCTATTTCGCGAATGTATAAAATGGGTGTTGAAACTTTCCTGCTGGCGTATGCTATAAATATAATAGTTGCTCAGCGTCTTGTTAGAACATTATGTCCCGAATGTAGAAAACCGATTTCCAAAGATAAGTGGCCAGCTGCAATTGATCTGGGGTTAACAGAAGAGGAATTGGAATCCGGTAAAATATATGAAGCAGGAAATGGTTGTAAGAAATGCAATCGTGGCTACAAAGGAAGGATCAATATCTGTGAAGCTTTGTATTTCACTCCTGAAGTACGAAAAGCTATTGTAGATTCCGGTACTGAGATAGATGAACAGAATATCAGAAAAATTGCTGAAAGTCAGGGTATGTTATCTTTAGCGGAATCCGGACTGGACAGGATCAGAACAGGATTAACAACGGTTGCAGAAGTAACTTATGCAACCTCGGAGGACTAGATCATGAATATCCAGATGTTGTTAGTTCTATTGGCATTAGCACTTTTTTCAACAATGCTGTTGAATACTTATAATATTATGCTTGATCAGTCTACCTTGGTTTATGATAATATGCATTACCTGCAGGGACAAAAAATCGCCGACAGGTACTTCCAGAAAATCGAAGCAGAATTGCTGGGAGATCCTCCGGTTTTTTATTTTTCACGAATATATTCAAATTATTTAAATTTGAGTGAAACTAAAACTGTGAATAATATTATTTATAATATTCAAATTAATTCAACATATTGCGACAGTTTGGGAAATACTCCATATGCAGATACTTTATATCAAAAAGTGGATGTACGCATGAATTGCCTGTCTACATCAATGGATACTTTATATATTGGAACGTTGAATTCTCCATTCAGTAAAGTTTTTTTCAATAGGGGGTTCTAAATTATGTCGAGTTTAATAGATGTAATGGGTGCAACAATAGTCGGAAGCCTGGTACTTCTGATGATATTTGGTGCACTTTCCAATATGCAGGTGGTAAGCTATAATACTCAGCTCCAGATCAGTTTAACCCAGATGTCTGAAGATCTGATTACAGGAAGGAAAGTAGGAAACTTAGACCAACCCGGTCTGGAAAGTATCTTATCCAAAGTAGGTGCAGGAGTTCCTGAAGGTACGGATCCAATAATCGAAGTCACCTCAAAAAGTTTTAAATTTCTTGGACAGACAAACCCGACTTCCAGCATCAGTACTTTTTATTTCGTTCAAGAAGATTCCACCAGTAATGGTTTTCCTTTATACGTTTATCAAAATAATATGACTAACTCGATCTTAGGCCCTTTCTGGATGGCAGATACATTGGCAATTACATATTACGATGTGAATGATAACTTAATTACTTCTCCAGGCTCAAACCATGGTCTGATTCGTTCAATTGAGGTCAGTCTTACATTTTTCTATGATACTCACCGATCTGATATAGATAAAAGATTTCTCAGGCACAGTATAGTATTCTGGAAATATTTTAAGAATTTGTACTTATAGAAAAAAAATTAGGAGTTAACTATGGGGAAATTGCTAATAATTATTCTTTTAGTACTTACGGCTGTTTTTGCTACTATTGCCGTTTCGATTCAAAGTAAAAGCGCTGATATTCCTGATTTGATATCTTCCAACATATCGGAAATTAAAGCTAAGTCTTTAAGTAATGAAGCTCTTATGTACAGCATAAGACAGTTGAACCAGGGTAGTCTATCAGTCAGCCAGACAGGTGTGAGTCAAATTTTCTCAAATTTTGATGTTCTGGATGGGACAATAGACAGTATCAAATATGTGATGATCGGCTCCGGAGATACTCTGAAGATAACTTCTTATGTAACTGCCGATGTCAATGGAAAAAGAACTCAATATCAAAGTATAGCTGAAATTCTTTATACCTTTGCAAGTTTTGATAATGCCATCACCTGTTCAAAAGACCTTGATGTTAGAGGTAGCTCAACCATCATAGGAAACGTAGAGGAAAACGTTGATTTAGATTTTGCATCTGTTTTCGGTATGACAATGGCACAGATAAGGGCTATCGCTGATAATGATTACACGGATCCACCAAATAATGTGACTCCCGTAAATGGAATAACATACATAGAGACCACCGGAAACAACAAAGCACACTTTACAAATCATCATTGGAGTGGCAGCGGTATCTTGATAGTTGATGGAGAATTCCACATGACCGGTGGTACTTTCGACGGTATTATCTGGGTGGAAGGTGGAAGGTTCATGATATCCGGTAACGGTCTTGTGCAAGGAACAATTTTCATTAACAGCGAACCTGATGAACAAACCAAAGTTACTGGAAATTGTGATGTTTATTATGACCGAGATATTATACAACAGTTGTTGAGTACGTACAATATTTCTTCTGGTCCGGCAATCACGATAATAAGTTGGAATAATTAAATTTAAAGATCTTAAGATCTTTAATAAAAGGAGGTAGTTTATGGGCAAGTTATTGATAGTTGCCATATTTATTGTTGCTGCAGTAATAACAGTGATCTTACTTTCCGTTCAAGATAGAACCGAAGAGATTCCGGAACTTTCATCCAGTAATATTGCAGAATTGCAAGCTAAAGCATTGTGCCATGAAGCCATAGTATACGGGATGAGGAATCTCAATGACGAAACCGTCACCTTAACCGCTGGAGAAAACACACAGACTTACGCTAATTTTGCAGTTATGGATGGTACAATAGACAGTATTCAATATATATCAAATACAACGATTGACACTATAGAGATCGTTTCTTATGCAAGTTATCAAAATGCTGGTGAAACAATCCAGCATAAAAGCAGTGCTCTGGTTTGTTGGGTTCCCACTTATGCTCAGGGAGCTGTGTATGCAAACGGAGGGATCGAAGCAGGTGGTAGTGCCCTTATCACTGGTAATCTCTATGCAAACTGCGATCCTCCAATATCTTTTGAAGATCTATTCGGAATTACAAAAGAAGAAATGAAAGATATTGCTGATAACCACTTTGAGGACCCTCCCATCAACCCCGCGGGTTTTGAAAACATAACCTGGGTTTCATTCGCTAATGAGGGTGGTAGTTTAAAGGTAACAACAACAGGTTGGGAAGGAAGTGGAATACTTGTAGTTGATGGTGATGCCAGCTTTCAGGGAGGTTCTTTCGATGGAATAATGTGGATTACCGGAACATTATTCATTAACGGGAATAATGGTTTTGACGGAGCAGTTTACGTGGAAGGCGGAATCGAGTATGAAGATGTAAGCATTCTTGGTGACGCTCAAATTACTTATGATTTAGATGCGATACTTGCAGCATTTGCCGAAGCATCTCTAAACATAGATTATGAACTTAAAATTATCAGCTGGTTTGAAGATGAATAACCTTTAAGAAAGGATTGGAGTAACAATGGATACACTCGAAATAACAAATCATGAAATCCAGATGAATAAATGGTGGTCAAAGATCCGCTGGTTTATAGTGCTTATTCTATTTGCTATAGGAATTTTGCGTGTGAACCAGATCCAGGAAATGTATCCCATCGTGGTTTTTGTCTCAACATTTATCGGTATCTGTGTTTTGAATCTGCTTTTTCATATGCAGATAATAAAAACGAACATCTTATTCAGTTCATTGCAAATTCTTCTTGATATTGTTTTTGCCACTTTAGTTGTACATCTTACAGGTGGTTTGAACAGTTCGTTTGTCTGGATCTATCTCATCGCTGTGATCACAGCCAGTCTTAATATTGAGAATTTAGGAGGAATTTTAGCGGCAATGATAGGCAGCATGTGTCTTTTAATGCTGATATTGATGTATAACTTTGGCTGGCTGGCAACAGTTAGCGGTGAAACATTCGATGCTGATGTAGCTTCTCAAACCATTTTCCTGATCTCTTATACCGGTCTTTTCAGCGGAATTGCTTTTGTATCTAATTTCCTCAGTGACTTAATGAAGAAAATTGCAGTCGAAACGCAGAAAAGTAAAGATTTAATAAAGGAACAGGAAAGTGTTATTTCTGAAAAGCAGAACGAAATTATTCAAAACAAAGAATCTCTTGAAAAATATAAAGAAGTAGTTTCTGTAGCTGCGTCATTAGCAAGTATTGATCACGATATAAATAATCCGCTTACAATAATTTCTCTATCGATCAGAAGAGTGATAAAAGCAGCTCAAGATTATAAGGATGACATGCTAGTAAAATCGAGCGACCAGATGACAGAAGCTATTAATGGCATTAATGGCATCCTGGCAAGACTTCAAAAACTAAAAAACCTGGAATTAATTCAGAAAGAAAGCAAGAATCAGGATTAGGGATAAGAAATGAAAAAACATATATTGATAGTGGATGATGAACATAGCATCAGAGAGTTGTGTAAAGAGCTATTGGAAGAAGAAGGCTATAAAACAACGCTGGCTGTTGATGGTCAAGACGCACTCGATAAAATGGACTTCGAAGTATATGACCTGTTCATTATAGACATGGCTATGCCCAGGTTAGGTGGATTTGAACTAATGAAACTGATCAAACGAAAACAACCTCTGGCAGTTATCGTTGTACTAACAGGTTTTTCCAGCATAGAAGGTGCTGTAAAAGCTGTTCATGCAGGAGCTTTCCAATATCTTTCAAAACCTATTAACGCAGATGAACTGTTTGAAGTAGTTAAAGCCGGCTTGCAATATTCTGAAGACCTGTACGGTCCTCTTCAAAAGGCATTTGAACCAGGGTCTGATACTGTTCAGAAGGGTGAACCTATAGTTCTTCATGGTTTCCCTCCCGAAGATAAAGTAGATTTTATGGCTCTTGGCAGGATAAGAAAGTATGATGTTGGTGAAAATATTCCTCTTGGAGATGATAAAACCGGTTCTATCATCATTATTGAAAGTGGTGAAGTCTCTGTATGGCTTAACAATACTACTGTCGATTATCTGCAAAAATGGGATACCTGTGGAGAAGAAAGTTTCATTTTAGCCGGATCTTCGTTCATTTCTCTTCGAGCTGAAACTGTAGCCAAAATCCGGCATTTCGATCGAAAAAAACTTTTAGATTTCTTCGCTTATAAAGGAGAAAAACTATTAAAACGTTTCATGATAAATCTGATAAACAGTACATATTTTAAGTGGCGAAAATCGATACAGCGCATTGTAATGCTGAAACTTATTACTGGAGAATAATTTTCCAGAAAAAAAATAATAAATATAACTCCCATAATTTCATGGGAGTTTTTTTGTATTCTGCAATAAATATATCGAAGAAAGGTATGCATTTGAAAATGATTCGTTAACTCTTAATATTTCAGTTAGTTACTATCACTACCATTAAAACTAAATATCTTTCAATAAATGCTATAACTTCAATATTTAGAAAGTTTTATCAAAATATATCTTGACATTAAATTTTATTAACAGCCTTTGGTTTCTGAATATATAATAGGAATATAGTATATAGCTGTGAGGAAATATGAGTTTATCATTTTTACCTGAAATGCAAGTATCATTACCTGAATATTTAACTGGTACTGCCAGATTTCAGAACATAAATAAAATGATCACATTTAATGCCTCCTGGAAAAATGAGGCATACAATAATCTTAGAAATCTTCTGAAACATATGCGCAAGATAGAGGCTTCCGATATCGATTTTGGAGGACCCGGTTCTAACGGAAAAGTCTGGTATAGGGTATTTGGTACAAAGACCTTCAGCAACGATGTTCCACAATATACAGAGGACGAGGTCACTGCAATAATTCTCAGTATTCTTACAGACGATCAGAAAGTAATTCTGTTCAATAATAAAAATATTGATTTCTCTCATGGCATTGTTCTCGAAGAAAATGAACGCCCCGGTCGTTTCCGGGGAGATGTTTATTATGAAAGCAATGTACTGGTAGTTAATTTTAGAAGGATCAATGAAGATCTCTATAAAATCGATTCCCTGAACTTTCCTGAGATAATTGCAAAGCGATTTAACCTGAAATTTGAAAAATCCGGTCTCTTTCTGGTAACGGGTATTACTGGTTCTGGAAAAAGTTGTACATTAGACTCGATAGTAGATATGAACAACCATGACAATTATGCTCACATTATTATAATAGGAAATCCTATTGAATTTGTGCATATATCCGATAAATGTTTACTTCGGCACAGGGAGATCGGAGAAGATGTACTAAGCTTCCAGGAGGGAACCATACAAGCATTAAGACAAGACCCGGATATAATTGTGGTTGGAGAGATGCGGGATCCCGGTACTATTGCCACTGTTCTGGAAGCAACAGATAGTGGACATAAAGTTTTTTCTACATTGCACACAAGTTCTGCAGTTGATAGCCTGCACCGTATTGTAGCAGAATTTCCACCCCTGGAACAGGAAAGGATCAGATTCCGTCTGGCAGATGTACTAAAAGTAATAGTATCCCAGAAACTTGTTCCAGATAAGCAGGGCAAACTTCTTATGGCTAAGGAAATTCTTTCTGTAGATGCTTCGATCCAGGCAGCAATTCGGAATAAAAATATCGGTGAAATCTATCAGATGGTTACTGAGGGATCAAAAAAAGGTATGATAACCCTGGAGCAAGACCTATTCAGGAATTATAAAAATGGTAAAATCACAAAAGAAACTGCCATGAATTATGCCAATAATAAAAAAAGAATGGATCATTTAATCACTTACTCAAATTAAAGTGTATTAAGTAATAATGGCCAAGACTAAAGAAAAATTAGCATTCGGTATATTTCAGGATGGGCTGATCATTAAAGTCGCTCAGCTCGCTATTGAAAAAGGTATTGTAAAGATCCAAAGTCTGGAAGAAACCATATTATCTTCTCCTTTGTTCCTCAAGGAATCTGTAAAAGCAGGCAAAACTGTTCCAAAAATTGAAGAAGAAATTAGTATTCCTGAAGTAACGGATCTGGATGAAGAAACTTTTGATATGCCTGAAATATCTGAGTTTGAACCACCAGATGAGACAGAATCCACTGAAAAAGATGAGATTCTACCAGGTTTAAAAGACTTGCAGAACTTCATGCAGCAATTCCCTCTTGAAAGAGGAAAAATATCCTTAAGTGCAAATGATGAACAAATATCATATTTCCAATTCGATTCATCCTTCAATACAGGAAAATTAGTTAAGAAACTTCAAAATGAATTACTAACAAAGGAAGAAATCAAAGCTAAAAATTACTCGATGGACTATATCCTTAATCTGGATAAATCAGGACTTGCCTTTGTGCATCGCGGTAAGTTTGATCTATTCCATGGATTAAGAGACATCAATCTCGTTCTCTCAAAAGAAAAGTACTTTTACAGTAATATCGATACAAATGAAGTTTCTCTCATTAATATTGTGCGCCATAATTATGATTTTACGCCTGAAGAATATGTACTTATCATTTACATTGGTGTGGATTATAAAGTTGGAATTATTCTGAAAGATAAGAACCATATTAAAACATTCCCGATTATTGTACAAGATACCGACCCTGATAATTTACGGCAGGCAATTTATTCCAAAGTCATCATGGAACAAGATATTTCGGATATTCCTATTACAAAAAATGTAGTCCTCGCAGGAGATTATGCAACTGATGAAGACATTGAGTTTTTCAAAAGCAATGCCACCGAAGGTGATTCAATTACTAAACTGGACCTAAAACATCTTTATGTTCAGGAAGGCTTAGAAGAAGTAATAACGCCTGACAAGATCTCACGCTTTGCCATTCCTATTGCTTTAGCCTGGAAAACTCTACAGCCGAAAAACAAAAATTTCTCCCCCTGCAATCTTCTTCCAGGTAAGGTAATTGAAAATCAGAAATATTTCAAAATAGCCTGGCACGGTTTTCTTATATTAGCTGCAATTTTCTATTTTGCCTTTTCAGGTACAATTAAAAATCTGGAAATGAAGCAGGAAATTAGTGAATACACTAATATGAATTACCGCATCGAACGGGAACTAACTCAGAATCGGGTATTGATCAAAAGATTGAACGAGATCAAAAAGAAAGTGAGTGATCTGGAGGCTAATTTTCTTAAAGTAGAAAAAATAACCGGCAAAAAAAACCAGTGGAACTATATCTTACATGCTTTTGCCCGTTCCCTGCAAAGAAATCAATTAAGCTGGATAACAAACCTTGCCAGTAAAAATGGTGGTTTCCAAGTATATGGTTACACAACTTCTCGCAGAAGTATTCTTGAATTTTCCCGCCTTTTTCCTGAAGGGGAGATATCCAGTGTACTGAAATACGAACTGGAGGATGTAACTGTTTGGAAATATGATCTGACCTTTAGCTATCCTGATCCTGAGGAGTTAAAAAAAGCTAAAGAAAAAACAACAAAAGAAATCACATCGGAAGAAGAACCAGAGGTCATTACAACCGAAGGGGAAGATGAAGAATTAGCTATAGAAGAAAAAATTGAAGAAGAAGTACCACCTGCTGTAATAGCTCAGGAATACAGTGATATTGTCCAAATTTATTTTGCAGGAGACATTAATTCTGCCTTAAATAAATTCACTGAATTCATTCAGAAATATCCAAAAAATGATTTAGCATACAATGCCAACTATTTTGTAGGAGAATGCCTGTACCTTCTAAACAGAACACAAGAAGCGAAACATGTATTAGAAAAAGTATATAAAATGAAAGGGAATAAAACTCCCGACACTTTAATAATGTTAGGTAACTGCAGCGAAAAGGAAAAAGATTTTAAAAGTGCTAAAGCTTACTGGAATCAGCTAATAAAAGAATTTCCAAAGAACAGCCTGGCAAAAGCTGCCAAATACAAGATCCAGAAATTAGAGGGGAAATAAAATGCCCTATGCAGTAAGAAATACGCTAATACTTACAGGACTTCTTATAATTGTTTTTCTGGGTTTTTTCATAGGAAATTCCGGCTCGGTAAAAAAATTAAACGTTATTAAAACCTCTTATGAGAACAATAAGAAACAACTTGATGATTTGCAGGCAGCAAATCCGGATATGAAAGACCATGAGCTCTTTCTTGCATCCCTCAAAGAATTGGAAAAAAAAGTTCAAACTGAAAGTAAAATAATTCCACAAAAAAATGACCCAACTCTAACTTACAAATACCTGTTGGACATCTGTGATAATTTCTGTCCTGAAGTGAAATTCGATTTTAGATTCACGAAATCGGGGCGAGTAGAAAATATTGGTTACAGAACCTATGCTATTTTCGGTCAAGCTCCGGTTAGAGCGCTATATACTTTTATCAGGCAGATTGAAAGCCAGTTCATGCTTTATGTGATTGATTCCGTTAAGCTTTTAGAAGACGTTAAAGATGATGTCTCCACCGGTAAAGTTGATTTCACAATTATGGTAAATGCTTATTATGAAGAAGATTCTCCTGAAGTTGAAGAAGTTATGTTCAGGAAATTGAAATACAAACAATTAACGTATAATCCGTTCTATTCAAGAATTCACGGTAAAATTCCTGACGAAGAGCAACAAAGATTCCTGGATCCTTACCGGGCTACTTTGATCGGCTTGTCTCCGGATAAAATATTCTTGAAAGATGCTGAAGGTAGAATTCATGTTCTTGAACAAGGTGACAAAGTAGCATACGGTTATCTGCATTCTATCAATTGGGATATACAAGGTGCTGTATTTAAACTTAATGAAGTCGGTGTTACAAAAGAAAAAATAATTTATTTATATGAAGATGATAAGGAATAACTTATGAAAAAAATAATATTAGTTCTTGGAATAATACTCTTTTGTTCTGCTGTTTTTTGTCAGCAGGAAGAAGGAGAATACATTGACAATAGCTTTTCCGAACAGATAACCTTAGCCCGTAATATCAGTTTTGTACAAGCTCTCAGGGCTATTGAAGTCCTTTCCCAGCTTTACGATAACAGAAAGATACTCAGTACAAGCAGCTTCAATCAACCAATCGGTATTCCTGTGAATCAACTGCATTGGAAGGATGCCTTAAAGTTAATAGTCGGTTACCATCATCTTATACTTGAGGAACAACCCGGAACGTATCTCATCAGGGATGTAGAAATTGTTAAAGATAAAGATGCTGAAGAGAAGAAACTAGTAATAACACCAAATTCACAGCAGGTGAGAATATCAGCTATATTCTTTAAAGCAGATAGAACTCTTTCCAAAGAGGTGGGAATCAACTGGTCAACGCTTTTAAATGATAACATCCTTGTCGATTTAACCGGAGCAGATGATATGGGAGATGAAATAATTGCTGCCAGTATTGGCGAACCTCTACCGCCTGAAACTTTTAAAGCAGGAAATGTCACTATAGCTCTTGATGCACTTCTTAAAATCGTAGAATCTTACCAGAGAGGAGCAATAGTTGCCAGACCAACTATAACTGTTATATCAGGGAAAAAAGGGTTTGTTCAAGTGGGTCAGGATTTCTCGATAAAAACCTTCGACCAGGCTGGAAATGTAATCGATAAATTCTATGAAACCGGTATGATCCTGACAGTAACTCCAAAGATACTCACAGAAAATGAAAAGCAGGCAATCCATTTAGTGATGGAAATAGAAAAAAGTTCTGCTATCCCGGGAGCATTAACAACTATTATCAATAAAAGCAAATCCGTTACCGAAGTTCTGTTATACGATGGTGAGGAAACTGTTATTGGGGGTTTGTATGACAATGATACAAAACTTGAAAGATCCGGTATTCCCATTTTAAAAGACCTCCCCTGGTGGTTTTTCGGACTTCGTTATATTTTTGGTCGTACCAGCAAAGCCATATCCTCAAACGAAATGATAATCATTTTAAAAGTAGGGATCGTAGATAGCATTGAGGATAGAAAATTAGATACTACAACAGTTGAAGAACAAATTAAGGAAAGCAGATCAAAAAATACTGAGGCAGACAAACTGTTCGAAGAAAAAAAATAGACGAGAAATTTTATTTTTTCAATAAACTTTTTAATTGCTTGATAAACTCATCGATATCTTCTTCCGTTGTATCAAAAGATGTCATCCAGCGTACTTCCGAACGTTCTTCATTCCAAATATAAAAGAAAAACCTTTCCTGTAATCTGGAAATTATCTCTTTGGGAATTATGGCAAAAATGCCGTTTGCTTCCACTTTCTGAGTAATAGTAATCTGTGGAATATCAGCAACTCTCTCTGCCAGGATCTGCGCCATCCTGTTGGCATGACGAGAGTTTTTCAACCACAGTTCGTTTCTTAATAAAGCGGTAAACTGAACTGCCATATATCTCATTTTAGATGCTAATTGCATTCCCTGTTTGCGATAATATTTAAAATCATCTGATAGCTTTTTATTAAAAAATATTACAGCTTCTGCATTCATACCACCATTCTTGGTAAGACCAAACGATAGTACATCAACACCTGCATCATTTGATATTTCTTTAAAATTGGTGTGCAAGCTTACTACGGCATTACAAAGCCTGGCACCATCCATATGAACCAGTATATTATTTTCGTGGGCAAATTGTGTAATTTCCATTATCTCAGTTAAAGTATAAACCGTTCCCAATTCCGTAGATTGTGTGATGGAGATAACTTTTGGTTGGGAATGATGTTCAAAATCAAATCCATGCATGTGATATTTTATCTGTTCCACTGATATCTTTCCGTTTTCGGTGGGAATAGGAAGCAGTTTACAGCCGGTAAACTTCTCGGGAGCACCGCATTCATCCACATTTATGTGGGCTGTTTCTGCACAGATAATGGAATTGTAAGATTCCGTGACAGCTTTCATACCAAGTACATTTGCTCCGGTACCATTAAAAACAAAATATACATCGATGTCCTGTCCGAAATGTTCTTTTATTGTACATATGGCTTCTTCTGTGTAAACATCATCACCATAACCGATAACATGCCCTGTATTGGCTTTTGAAATAGCTTTTAATACTTCCGGGTGAATTCCAGCATTATTGTCACTGGCAAAACCACGTTTGATTGCTTTCAGCATAATTTTCTCCAAATTATTTTGAAATAATTTTATCTTATATGTATTTTTTGTCAAATTGCAAATAAAAAAAGCACCACCCAAAAAAGGTGGTGCCGAAAAATTAAAACCCTCAATTAAGCATTAGTAGGTTGTTGTTGAACTTGTTGATATTCAGCTTTACCAAAAGCTAATATAGGGAAGAATATGAATCCTAGTATCCATAGTCCAACTCCAAACCCACCGCTCCTACCAAAAGCTTTAGCCAGATCGAAGCAGAAAATAATAACCATAATCGGAAAGAAGAATATCCATAACACGATCCACCAGGTAGGTCTACTGGTGATTTCCAACATTAAAATAATGTTATAGATTGGAATAATTACACCCCAACCAGGTTTACCAGCTTTTACAAAAATCTTCCACATGACAATAAAGTAAAAAATTGCCAGCACCAAATATAAAATTAACATTCCTGCACCAATTCCAGCAGCAGCACCTGCACCAGCGTCATCATACATAATACATCCTCCTTTTTTTTATGTTCTAATTTGTTTTTTTATTTGATTTTATGTCAAGACTTTTAAAGATTGTTGATAGTTTAATATTTATAAATTCCTCATTAATGTATTAAGAAGAAGTGCTCTGCAAAATACTCGTATTGTCTTTACGAGTAATCTCTTAACGGCTTCTGCCGAAGTAATCTCATATATTAAGTATCTGGTAAAAAATGAGATTGCTTCATTAGTAACAGCAAGAAGAAATCTCGCAAAGACATTCTTTTAGTAATACTATTTCAAAAACACTCTTTTATGCAGAACTCATTATTAAGGAGAAAACTTCTACTGGAATATTTTAACTTATTAGTTAAAATAATTGTTGACATCTTAACTGAATAGTTAAACTTGTCTTATGAAAGAAGGAAGAAAATTATGAGAAAGATTAGTTTAAATTTGAAACCCATCCCAGCAGTTAAAGAAATCTTCTACTTTCAATCATTGAAACGCCCTCTTATCGGTACTCAAATTCCAGCCGGTTTCCCCTCCCCTGCCCAGGATTATATAGAAGAAAATCTCGATTTGAACGAATATCTCATCGAGCATCCCATGGCTACTTATTTTGTAAAAGTGGAAGGCTATTCCATGATCAATGCCGGGATTTATCCTGGCGATATTCTGATCGTGGATCGCTCACTGGAACCGGCAAACAAAAAGATAGTTATAGCCATCGTGGATGGTGAACTGACAGTAAAACGTTTACGCGAATCAAAAGGAAAATGGTTCCTGATGCCGGAGAATCCCGAATTTGAGTCCATTGAAATAACTGGAGATATGAGTTTTAATATCTGGGGTGTGGTAACTTATGCTATTCACAAGATGAGGTGAGGTTAATGGCATGCGATATTTTTGCACTGGTCGATTGCAATAGTTTTTATGCCGCCTGCGAAAAGGTATTCAACCCATACCTTGCCGATAAACCGGTAGGCATCCTTTCCAATAACGATGGTATTATCGTGGCGCTTTCGCCTGAATTGAAACGGTTGGGTGTTACCCGCGGCACTCCCGGCTTCAAGATCGATAAAAGACTCATCCGAAAGCACGATATAAGAATATTCTCTTCAAACTATGCCCTGTATGGCGATATGTCTAATCGGGTAATGCAGACACTTACCCAATTCACACCCGATAT